>QIGL01000023.1 GCA_003228915.1 Acidiferrobacteraceae bacterium | reverse complement strand
AATAAAAAAGTGATTCAGAATAATGGGTATATTAGCATTAATTGTTCTCTTGTATCTTCACCATCGTTGCTTTTCAATGCATGGTGAGCAACATCGGCAGGGTGATATCGCTTGTTCTCTTGGGTTCTAAACCTGTGGGTCAGAATATAAATATAGTCCCAACGGATCCACCCACCTCCCTGGATTCCCCCCAATATACCCAAAGGTATTCAGCCCTCCTCTTAGTCCTATCGGATCACTGGTGATATACCTACCAATACTCGGATCATAATACCTGAAATAATTATAATGTAGTTTTGTTTCTTGATCATAGTATTGACCGGGGAATCTTAAATTAAGGGTGGTGTTGATGCCATCATTGTCCGGGTCTTCATTGGCGATGAAACTGCCAAAGGCGGTGCCTGACCAGGCCCAGACGGTGATGCCATTGACATCAGTACCGGTTCTGGGGGTATTGAGGTGATCGGTGTGAATATAGGTAATGACGTCACCTGTGTTGGTTTGGTCTAGTTGGGCCACTGGCATGCTGTTATGCTGTTAGAGTTTTGACTCTGGCCCTAAATATTGTTTATATCACGACAACATTTAATTGCTTGATGTCTGTGGTGAATTTCTTCTTTAGTCGCAGGTAGGTGCTGAGGCACGAAACCCAACAGCAGTATAGTTTTACACGCTTCGCGTTGGGCTTCATCCTTCGGCCCAACTTACAAATTTACGAAATCATCAGAACCCCTTATTCGTGCCGTGTGGACAGTAAAGACCCAAAGGTTCCCTTGTTTATTGCAGACTGATTTATTTAGTTGCTGAATTTTTATTAAATGGATAAATTAATTATTTCTCTAACTGTAACAGTAACCCAAGGTAATAAAGACTTTCAGTTTTACACTTTGTATATGTAGCTCGCTTAGGGCTATCCATTAAATCTTAAATCACCGAAAGGCGGGATTTTGGCGGCAAGTACTTTGCCATTTTGGGGATACTGGTCGTAGATTTTCATCAGGTAATGTTTTTGTTTTTTCATCATGGGAAAATTATTATTTTCTCGCGTCCATTCAACATGGGTAATCTCGCCATAATAAACCTGGTCTTCTTTTAATATATATTCACTGACCATGAATATCTGGTCCTGGCTGAATTCTTCGCTGACCATGGTGGGTTTCAGGTACGGTTCTATCCTGTTTTCCGAAAACTTGAGGGTGCATTCCGGGGCAATAATAATCAGGTCTTCGACTTTTGACCGATCCTGGTAAGTGGTCTCACCAAATCCCTTGTGTAATTTCCTGACACAATGATGCCAAATGCACTGCTCGCCCGAAAAAGGGGCGACCCGGGCAGGCCCGGCAAACTGGATCTCAAAAACACCGTCTTTTTTCAGCGCCTTCAGGTCGCTATTAATCCTGCCCGCGCTCTTGTCGATGAATGCGCTCATCAAGGTTTGTATTTGTGCCTTGCCGGGAATCTGGGACTTCATTTTAATTTCCATTCATGGTGCAATAATCGGCAGTCTGTAGTGGTTAACTGCGTTTGCAATGGGCCAGACTTGTCATATGTCATTCTAGCTTATTCAGGCACAAAAATAGAGTAAATTAACAGGCTTATTAACTGTTATTCAGACCTTATCGAGACAAACATGCAAAAGTGGCAACCAATTGACCAGGAAATAAGTAAAAAACTCGGTGAGCCCTTTATTTCTCGCGATCACCGGCCTGTGGGGGGTGGCTGCATCAATGACGCCTATGCCATTAGCGACAGCAGCCAGACATTTTTTGTAAAACTCAATTCGGTGGCGTTAATGCCGATGTTCGTGGCTGAGGCCGCAGGTTTGCAGGAAATTATCGAAAGTACCAGTGTCCGGGCGCCAACACCTATTTGTTGGGGCGCTACAGAAAACCACAGTTATATTGTCATGGAATTCCTGGACCTGGGCGGAAATAGTGCCAGCGCCAAAACCAGCCCCAGTGTCATTCTGGGTCAGCAGCTGGCGCTTATGCACAAAAAAACGTCGGATCAATTTGGCTGGAAAATGGACAATACTATTGGTTCCACCACCCAGCCCAATACCTATAGTAAGGACTGGCTGGCTTTTTATGGCGAATCGCGCCTGGCTTACCAGTTCGACCTGGCGGCCAAAAATGGTGGCCAGGCTTCCCTGACCGATAAAGGCCACAAACTTTTAGACTCGTTCCATCATTTTTTCACCCGCTATACACCCAGGCCATCATTGTTACACGGCGATCTCTGGTCCGGGAATGTTGCCGTACTCACCTCGGGCCAGCCGACAATCTTTGACCCGGCTGTATATTATGGTGATCGCGAGACGGACCTGGCCATGACCGAGCTTTTTGGTGGTTTTGGGCAAGGGTTTTATGATGCATATAACGAAACCTGGCCCCTGGACCCGGGATATACAACGCGCAAGACGCTATATAACCTCTACCACATCCTGAATCACTTCAATTTGTTTGGTGGCGCTTACGGTGCCCAGGCCGAACACATGACAAGCCAGTTACTCAGTGAAGTTTAAGCGCCTGGCTCTTGCCTTGGTTACATTCAGGTGACATTTCTTGTGCTCAATGGTTAGAGCAGACTCCTGGCCCTTCGGGTCGCTCCCTTGGCCCGACCCCGACTTTCTGTGGCGGTTTTTGACAGCTTGATAAAAGGCATATGACGCCTGACCAAATATTTCAACAAAACCTGATTTACCCATTGCTTCCCTACTAAATATCGTGTTTTACTATCGCCACCAGTTGATCAACAAACAAAAGGAATAGTGATATGAAAATTTCGACCAAAGCACGCTACGCCATTATGGCCATGCTGGAATTGGCGATGCATGAAAAGCAAGGACCGCTCAATCTCACGGAAATCTCAAAATCCCAAGGCATTTCTTTATCATACCTGGAACAACTTTTTGCCAATCTGCGTGACAAAGGTTTGGTAAAAGGCCGTCGCGGACCCGGTGGTGGTTATCGCATTGCCAGGGAAATTAAAGAAATTTCGGTTGCCGACATTATGCTGGCTGTCGATGATAGCCGGGGGGCGAACAATAAAGACACGCTCGATGGTGAAAAATACCCACCGGCGAAATTATGGGAAGGCTTGAGTGCAAGGATCGAGGGCTTTCTAAGCAATGTCAGCCTGGCTGATTGCATGGAGTTCCCGGATGACATTCTTAAGAACAGTATGGGCGGAGATCGGTCCCAGTCATCTTCATCGAACAAAGAACTCGAACCTGCGTTGTAAATTAAAGTTCTGGATATAAAAACCAGAATTTTTTTCTTAACTCCACTCTGATCAAAACTGGCGCAAGCTGTTTCGACTGAAACGGGCGATGAATTTTTCATCGCCCGCCAGTCTTTTGTTAATTTCACACCTTAACCGAAATCTTTTTGTCCAGCTCAATCATCTCAGGAATCGGGCTGGCCCGGTAGGCCAGCATTTCCACGCCGGATTTTTTTGCCAGTTCCAGGGTTTCAGCATAAACCGGATCAACATGGGCGGCCGCTGACATAGTGGTCACATCTTGCCGCTGGATACAAAAAAATATTACCGATCGAAAACCGGACTTTCGCATTTCAATTAATTCACGTAAATGTTTCGTCGCCCGCAGGCTGACCGCGTCGGGAAACATGCCTTTGCCGTTTTCACAAAGTGTGACGTTTTTTACCTCCACATAACAATCCGGTTTGCTGGCATGGTGTTCCAGTAAAAAATCTACGCGGCTATTTTCATTGCCATAACGAACCTCACGGCGAATATTTTGATAACCCGACAATTCTTTTACCAGACCGGTTTCAATTGCCTCCTGGACAAGTTTGTTGGCCAGGCCGGTATTGATACCGATATTGGTGCCTTGTGAATTCTGTACCATTTCCCATGAGTGTGCGTATTTACGTTTCGGGTTGTCATGGTGTGATAACCACACCGGGCTGCCCGGATCACAACAGCCAGTCATGGCGCCGGTATTGGGTGTGTGGGCAGTAATGACCTCGCCATTGCTCAATGTAATGTCCGCAAGAAAACGCTTGTAGCGTTTAATCAGTGTGCCTTCGATGAGAGCTGCCGGAAATTTCATACCACGAGCCTGCGCCTGACCAGTATCACGGCCAGGTAATAACCAACCATTGCATAAGCCAGGAGCACGGCAATATGCAGTCCCGGGTTGGTGACGGCCTGGCCGGAAACAATCGGTCTGACCAGGTCAACGGCATGGGTCAGGGGTAATAGTTGAATAAAAAATTGCGCGGTTACGGGCAAACTTGTTACAGGGAAAAACACGCCGGAAAGAATAAACATGGGCGTCACCACCAGGGTCATATAGTAATTAAAAAAATCATAACCGGTAGCAAATGAGGTCATGACCATGGCCGGGCCGGCAAAACACAAACCCATGAGAAAAATTACCGGGATTACCCAAAGTGCCTGCCAACCGGAAACCGCGCCCAGCAAGGCTGCCACTGCCAGTATCGCTGTGCCACTGATTAAACTTTTGGTGGCGCACCACATCATTTCACCGGCCAGAATATCATCCACTTCAATCGGGGTGGCCATCATGGACTCATAGGTTCGCTGAGGAATCATACGCGTATAAACAGAATACATGCCTTCAAAGCTGGCGGTATTCATGGCCGAGGCAGCAATAATACCAGACGCCAAAAAAGTCAGGTACGGCATATCATCCATGGTTTCGATAAAGGCACCGAGACCAAAACCCAGGCCCAGTAAATATAAAAATGGTTCGCCAAAATTTATCACCAGGCTCGGGCCTATCAGGCGTCGCCATACCAGGGCGTTTCTTCGCCAAATGGTAAAAGCAGATTTTCTTACCCGGGGTAATCTTAAATCCATATTCAGTCAACCAGCTCCCGGCCGGTAAGTTTCAGGAAAACATCTTCCAGGTTTGCGGGCCTGTGGAGAAAAACAATATCCTTTATTTTTTCAAATTTAATTACCAGTTCACTGGCATTGTTTGAATAAAAATAATGGGTGTCACCCGCTTTTTCAACACGATAGCCATTCGTGTCGTCAAGAAATTTTATTGCCTGTTCACCGCCGCTACGCACTTCCACGACTTCTGATTCGACATTTTTATGGATCAATTGCGTTGGTGAACCCTGGGCAATTATTTTTCCCTGCTCCATAACAATAAGCTCGTCACACAAACGTTCGGCCTCTTCCATGTAGTGGGTGGTTAATAATAATGTTTTGCCCTGTTGCATTAGCTTACGCAAGCGACCCCAGATCATGTGGCGGGCCTGGGGGTCGAGCCCGGTGGTAGGCTCATCAAGTACTATCAACTCCGGGTCGTTCACCAGGGCACGGGCAATGGTAAGCCGCCGTTGCATACCACCAGACAAAGCGCCGATTTTTGTCTCGGCCCGGTCTTGCAGGCCAGCAAATTCCAGCAATTCTTTTATTCGCTTGGCGAGGGCCGAGCGGGATATTTGAAAATAACTACCGTAGATATAAAGATTCTCGGCCACGGTAAAATCAGGATCGAGATTATCTGACTGGGGTACCACCCCGATTCTTTGGCGCACCAATCGTGCATTGGCTGGCATAGCAAGATCAAAAACCGAGAGCGCACCTGAGTCTGCTGGTGATAATCCTAAAATCAGTCGCAGGGTGGTGGTCTTGCCGGCACCATTGGGGCCTAGCAAACCAAAACATTTGCCCTGGCTGACATCGAAGCTGATGCCGTCAACAACTGTATTGGTTTTGTAGGATTTTTTCAGCCCGTCAATACGGACAATCTTATTTATTTTTTCTGGCATCAGTCATCACACATTATTCAAATAATTAATTGTTATTCTCAAACGGTTTGGTAATTGAGCCAACCCCGGCCATCAGCCTTTTATCTGATAATTCTGAACTGATTATATTGTTACTATTTCCATTATCCTGTTTCCGATATACTATCTCTGGACTACCAATATACCAGAGCAGGAGGAGCGCTGAACATGAATAGTACACTTACTTCAAACGACAGCATCATGTCACACGGGTCACATGGCCATATAAAACCAAAAACAGTTAGTATTTCACCGGAACTGATCAACAGTGCAACTAAAATAACAGAAATAGTTGGCTACACATTTGGACCGGCATTAATTGCTTTTAACGTATTTAATTTTAATATTGCAAAACTGGGCTTTTATTACATGGATGCTGCCCGGTTCGGCGTGGCAGCAGGTGTTTTTTTGCTGGCATCGGCATTGTACATTAGCAAGCAAAAAAAATAACAAGACGTTTTTTACAATTCCTGCAAAATGTGGCGAGGCTACACGCTAGTAGCCTCGCAGGCGCCAATGTAAAAAGCCAGGCTTCTAAATCAAAGCACAGGTCTCAAAATTAATCTGGAAACGGCAGCCCGGATCAGCCCTGAATTACAATATAATGAAACAAAATCTGGTGATTTAAAAGCTAATATTAATACCACCATGGAAGCCTTCATCAATGGTTACATCTTTAGTACCATCTACTAAAATACCATCTACTGTAGTGCCATTTTTCAGGTCAGCCCGTAACACCCGGTACCCTATATAGAGTACGGCTTGATCAAAGATTCGAAAATCGGCCCTGGCTTTCGCTTCCAAAAAATTCTCGCCATCGAGACCGGTCACAACTGCTGGTGAATAATAACCACCTACCTGGAATCCAAAGAAACCGTTGTTGGGATAAAACCCGATCATACCCCCCAGACCTAATGCCAATATCTCAAAATCTTCAGTGTCAACCGTATAGGCATTTACACCCAGGGAGCCTGTCATTAACGTTTCGCCAAGAAAATTATCACCGGAAACCTGCAAACCGCCGCTGATGGCCCAGTAACGGCCGTTCTTGTTGTTTTTACCATACAAACCTGAAATTGGTATTTCGGCATCACCGACTGCAAATTCATAGGTGATGCGGCCACTATCATTATTGAGGTTAATATCCAGTGAATCTGCTAACACCTGAGCCACCGGAAAATACAATAAGGAAATAAACAAAATTTTACTAGAAATTGAAATAACAGGTCTCCCTTAAAATATAGCTTCTTGTATTATATTTACACCTGCACCGTTCCAAAGCAAGCCCAATGGCGTTAGGATGATGATTGTCATCTTGCTCATTTTTTATTTTCAGGGAGTGTGTTTATGAAGACTATTAAAATTTTATCTACCTTGTGGCTGTTATCTGTCGCCAGTACAGTTTTTGCGCTGGAAATTGAAAATGTTAAGTTGCAAGAATCGATCTCCTCGGCCACACCTGGCACCTCACTTGTGCTCAATGGTGCGGGTATCCGTACTAAATTCATTTTTGATATCTATGTCGGCGCCCTTTACCTGGAATCTAAAAGTTCAGATGCGGAGAAAATAATAACCAGTAAGGGCGAAAAACAGATTTTTCTGCATTTTCTTTATAAAGAAGTCACTAAAAAGAAACTAACTGCTGGCTGGACAGATGGATTCGAGGATAACAATTCAAGTGCTGAAATGGCTAAACTCAGGGACAGGTTAAACAAGTTTAATGACATGTTTATCACGGTAAAAAAAGGTAACACAATGAGGTTTCATTTTTTACCAGATGGAACCTTAAAAGTAGTCATCAACAAAAAATCCCGGGGTGAAATAAGCGGTGTTGATTTCCAGCAAGCCTTGCTAAAGGTCTGGCTGGGTCAGGAGCCCGCTACTGAAGATTTAAAATCAGCGATGTTAGGTAAAGCTGAAGAATAGACCCGGCACTATCAGGCAATATTCTTTCTCGAGCTATGGCGGGCAAATTTTGCACCGGTAATCTTTGACCAGAGTCGGGCGACCATAAACCAGTGAACATAATAGGCCTCTAGACCTATCTGAAAAAAGTTCTTCGGGCCGAATATAAAATTTTCTTCAGCGGCGCAGAGCTCACAATCCAGGCCCAGTTCCTTAGCAAAAACCCGGCAACGGGCCAAATGGTAACGGTTGGAAATAATGACAGGCCTGCCAGACCCGCTACTTTTAATAAGATCCCGGGCACAGACAAGATTTTCAAAAGTATGTCGGGAACTTTCTTCCCGGTGTATGTTGTTGGCAGACATACCCTGACTGACCAGGTAGTCCGCACCACACTGGGCTTCTGTTAACCTGCTGCTACCCGTAAACCCGCCCAAAATAATATATTTAATAGAATCATATTTTTGATATAAATTTAACGCCCGTTCTAACCGCAAAACAAAATCATTAACGGGTTTATTTTCCTTGAGGCGCATACCCAATACGATGACAACGTTTGGTTCCCTTGCATCAGTAGCTGATGTTTTTGCCAATCGCAATACCCGAAACCAATGCCAAATATACGACAGGCCCAGGGTACCCACGATCAACAAGTTTGAAAGCAACAAACTCAGTAATCCATGGAAACCCAACTCATCAAATCTTGCTCGTCTTAGGGCAGGTCGAATTACGCCCCTGTATAGACCCGGCAAATACAGGAAACGACTATTAATTTTCCAGGCCACCATTAACGTTATGCGAACAATATCCAGAACCGAACGAAAATGACTGGCCCTGGCATTCTCCTGGTAGAGTGCGGGAATAGCGACAAAAATACTGGTATAACCCATCCTGGCACCTTCGATCAGGGCCTCACTTTCGAAAACGAAACTCCGCGACTTGTCATATGGGATTTTTAATTTTCTGACAAGACTGGCCGGGTAAAGCCTGAAGCCCGACTGGCTGTCTTCAATTTCATAACCTGCGGCCCAGGATATAAAGAAATTGGCGACACTATTTGCATAATATCTTTTTTTTGGAAAAGCTGATTTTTCGCTCATGCGCGAACCAATAATAATTTTTTCAGGATTCTTTTTCGCTGCATCTAAAATACGGGGGATATCTTCCGGGGCATGCTGACCGTCTGCATCGAGGGTAATAATAAATTCTGCGCCATTCTCCAGGGCTGCCTGCATGCCTCGCCACATACTGGCGGCTTTTCCCTGGTTGGCTGGATTGATTAATAAATGGGCAGTAGTTTGCTGAATTATTGCCAGTGTTTCATCAACTGAGCCATCATCAATAACAAAAACATTTTTTGTAATTGCCAGACACCTTAAGACAATATCATTAATAGTCGCGGCTTCATTGTAGGCCGGGATTATAATTGCAACTTTATCTGGCACTTTAATACTCGCCGGCTTCTGTTTATGGAATTAAAAAAGGGACGATGTTTGTTACATCGCTTGTTTGCTTTACTGTTTTACTTACTGTTCTATTTATTGAGGTGGCGGCAATGATACCAGGGTTTGACCGGTACCCCGTAATTTTGCCATGCTTAGTGCCTCATCGGCCCTTTGCAATAACACCTCTGGTTTTTCGCCTTGGGAGTATAGCGTTAATACACTTGAAAAACCTGGCAAAGGGATAGATTTGCCGTCGTGATTTATTACGGTATCTGCAGCAACTTTTCTGGCTTTCTCCAGTGCTCGGTAAGCACCATCTTTTGGTGTGTTGGGAAATACAATTGCAAATTCATCACCGCCGTAACGGGCCACAAAATCATAGGCACGAAAGTTGGCCAATACTTCCCGTACATAACAGGAAATCACTTCATCACCGGCCGCACGACCATATTGCTGGTTAATCAAATCAAGATTATCAATATCCAGTATCGACAGGGCCAGAGAAAAACCGTAACGACGGGCCCGGCCCACTTCTGACTCAAGCTGCCTGATTAACATTTCACGTTTAGGTAGCCCTGTTAATTCATCAGTTACACCATTTTTGGCCAATTTCTCAACACGAACCTTAAGCAGTTTTCTGTCTTCTTTCACTTCCTGGATAAATTGGTTGGCCTGGACCAGATCATTGCCTAACACTTCCTGACCTTGCACCAGATCTTGCAATCCCCGCATCAATAATTGTTTTAAATCCATTAGGTCATCGGCATTTTCCGCTAGCTCCAGTGCCTTCAGGTTTGATTTTAGCAAGCCGTTAAATTCTTTATTTTTGGCAACGGTATTACTGAGGTTTGATTCCAGCTCGTCACTAATATTATCAATATTTGCACCGGCGGCCTGGACAGGAACAGACGTAATCGAAGCAGCACCCATACCTGGTACTGGTTCACTGATAAGCTCGGACCTGATATCTTCAAGTTCTCCAGGTATTTCGAGTCCATCGATCCCGACTTGTTCTGATTTTATAATTTCTGCTGGTTCAATTTCTGTTGGCTCGGAATCGTCTAACTCAAAAAATTCCGGTGTTTCAGTGTCTGCCTGATCTCCTGTTGGTTCATCTGTTCGCTCACCTGGCAAGTCTAGTGACTGAGTTTCAATTTCAGGCGATTGATTTTCCGTTAAGGGCTCTATTTCCTCGTTCTCTGGCTCATTTTCTAGCGGGGGAAGACTAAACTTTGCTGGCTTTAAATCAGTCTCAAATTTATTGCTCGTGGTAATTTCCGGTTTGGATTTTTCTGTCCCCTGAGCTGATACCGGTACTTGTTTTGCTACCGCTGCCCGTGAACTAACGGGTCGCCTGGCTCGATCTTTGATTTTCTCAAGATCAACATAGGGTGCCAGGCGTTGCTGGATAATACGGGCCTTGACCCGGGTCATGGGATTTCCGTTACTGTCACTGGCAAACCGGCCCAACAAGGTATACAGAAAACGCATATAGGCGTCTTCCATACTGCCGCCGGGGGTATCATATCTTGCCAGACCACGTTCGATCATCCTGAACAGCATTGCCCCATCATTGGTGCGCTTGAGTCCTTCCAGACTCGTGCGCAACTCTTCCAGAATTGATGGTGTGCCGGTTGGTGAATCAGTCATATTAGCGAGGCCCTGTCAGGAGGTAGCCAACTCAAGTTATATATCAAAAATAGCTCGTAACTATAGGTAAAACAAGGGTTAATACGGGTATTTACTGAAGTATACGCCGAAGCGGGCAGGACAGCTATCAGAAACAGGGCTTGCCAAGCCTGCATGTAGAACGTATTAAGTTGCGCTCGCCGACACAATACTGAGGGCGCCCTGGTCCTGGGCCGATTTCAGGGCTGTTTCGGTTCGGGCCAGAAAACTATCAGCAGCTTCGCCCTCCTGGTGTTGGGCAACACCACAGGTAAATGTGGGCAAGGTTTCGGTCCTGGCCACATGTTCAAATTTTACCAGGCCGGAACGATGCTGCGCTTCGGTCATGGCCCTGTGGGCACCATCAATAGGTGTATTGGGCAATAACAAGGCAAATTCATTAATGCCAATGCGGGCAATCATATCGTAACCACGGAAACCTGATAACACTTCTTCTGCATAAATTCTGATAATTTCGTCGGCAAGATCCACAGATTGTTTAATCGTTTGCTCCTGGCCATCAATCGATATCAATGCCAGGCTCAACGGCGTTTTATACCTGACTGACCTGGTTATCTCTGATTGTAATTGTCTTATTAGCGCCACGCGATTTGGCAGACCGGTAAATTCATCAGTCTGGGTCAACTTGCGTACGTTAATTATTTCTGCGTGCAAGCTCATATTGCCGGCACGCATGGTTTTGAGATTTTTCCTGGCATACTCAAGGTCATCTTTGAGAGCGCCCTGCCAGGCAATCATTTCATCAACTCCTTCCAGGAGTACGTGTTGCATCTCGCCACTATTGCTTTCTTCCGGTATTTCCAGGGCCACCCGGATGGTTTTTAGATTAGATAAAAAATCAGTGTTGCGCAGCAGAATCTGGTGCAGGCTTTTGTCAATAGTATTTTGTAATGACTCGAGCTCCCGTCGTTGGCGTGTGAGGTTGGCCCGCGGCACCTTTTCTTCTTCGGAAATAACAGAATTATCCAGGTCTTCAAGCTGGGCAGATTCTATGGCGGCAATATCTTCTCGCTGAATGGTTTTGACATTATCAGCGGCCTGTTGCAGTGCCAGCACCAGAACTGCCTCCAGATCTTTTTCATCTGTAATACCAGTATCGGCATCAGCCAGATAGGGAATCACCCGCCGCTGCACGAGCCGGGCGATCATTCGTGTTGCCGGGTCACTATCTACATTTTTAATATAAGCATTGAGGCGACCATCAAGAAAACTAACAAAGGCATGATCAACCATATCGGTGAATTTCCCGGATATCTTATACCCGGCTTCGATATGATCATAAATCTCTCCGCCTTCCTCTGTTTGCAAGAGATTTCGCAAGACCACAAGGATTTTTTCCAGTGTATCCCGTCCTCGATTTGCACCTACATCCATAAATATCCCAAATATATTATGGAAGATACGTTACCGAGGTTTAGGTTAAATAACAACTATCTAGGCGTTATTACCTTGTTCTGCTAGCCATAAAGTTAGCACTAAAAAGTTTCATTGGTACTGGCAATAACCCGGGTCTCGCCAGTCTCCGGCACATAAGCGACATCCAGGCGTAAATCAGTTTTAACGAGCTGTCTGACCTTCCAACGCAAACCGCTACCAATCGCAAATTTCAAGTCGGTTAAATCAACTTCGCTTAATTTGGGATAGGTATTACCAATATCTGTAAAAAGTAAAAACCGGATTGGCTTATAACCCCAAATCGGCATTAAATATTCCAGGTTCAGTAAAAACATTGCGTTGCCTGTAAAATCACCCCGGCCATAACCACGTAACGAGTCGGCACCGCCAATAGCCAGTGCCTCATTTCTAAAATTTGAAAACCCGAATCGCACCTGGGTATTTAGATTATAGTTAGGGATACCAAATATATGAGTATAGCCACGGTAATATAAGCTACTCGTTGTATGGCCCTGGTCAGAACCCAGGCCTCTCAAACCGATAGCAATATTATAACCATACTCGCTCCCGGTACGGCTCCATTCCAGATTTTGTACCGCTTCATAAGCAACGCCCAGGTCTAAGGTAACAAGGCGTGTATTAATGTAAAAATCATCGGGACCTGTTTTAGTCTTATACTTAACGACACCACGGGACATGCCTGCGCCATATCGAAGCCCCCTGCTTGGCCCATGTCGATTATGCCACCTAAAGAAGTTGAAGCCTGAAAACACACCAACCTGCTCAGCCTCTACATTTTCGCCTGCATCAGTAACATCCTCAATATTTGTCGTTTTCCGTTGAGAATTAATATTAAAAGTAAAAGGTGTATCAAACATGCGCGGATAGGTGTAATCGATTTTGCTTTTATCCTTATCATTAATATCATTCTTGGCCGCCCGGGTTCGATCCCACGATACTTTTAATCTCTGGTTCAGGCCCATGATGTTATCCCAGCGCACTTCGCCTCCAGCCTTGATATCACCGTCGGAATTCCTGTTCACTCGCGGTAATGGCAATATATAAAATTTCTCATCTACGGTGATCAGCAGGATATTTTTATAATCCTCTTCAATCATTTCGGCCTTAACGGTTTTAAAAAGCTTCAGGTTCATAATGTACTGTCTGGATTTTTCCATGAGCCTTGCATTCACCGGGTCACCAACCGCAATAATCATTTCCTGTAACATTATTTTTGGCTGAGTAGTTTCATTGCCAACGAATCGTATTTCATCAACCACGGGAACCACGGCATCTTCAGGCTCAATAAATAATTCTTCAGCCAGGGCATCCGGCAGCCAGCCACTAATGATTATAGTGAGCAATAAAATTATGGAGGATTTTTGATTTGTTCCCATGAGTAATTACCAAGCTACAACAGATGGGCTAAGGCAACAAGATATTGGGGTTTGTGATTAGGTATTAAAATCAGCGCTTATGATAAGGCTTGCTTAACTCGTGGACCGCATTCACGAGCATGGTGACATGGTCGGGATTAATTTTTTGGTGAATGCCATGTCCCAGGTTAAAGACCATACCACTGCCCGGACCATAGCTTTCCAGAATTGTCGCCACCTCGGCACGTATTCTTGGTTCAGCGGCATACAGCACTGCGGGGTCCATGTTTCCCTGCAGGGCAACTTTTTCACCAACGCGCTTACGCGCGTCACCAATCTCCAGCGTCCAGTCCAACCCAATTGCATCACAACCTGTATCGGCAATGGCCTCCAGCCACTGACCACCATTTTTTGTAAAAAGAATAACCGGCACCTGTCTGCCTTCATTTTCACGGGTCAGATTGCTGACAATCTTCTCCATGTACTGGAGTGAAAAATCCAGGTAATTGCGAGGCCCCAGCACCCCGCCCCAGGTATCAAATATCATCACTGCCTGGGCGCCGGCCTGAATTTGTGCATTCAGGTACAAGGTTACCGAATCCGCCAACTTGTCCAGCAGTTGATGTAAAACCGCCGGTTGATCAAACATCATGGCTTTCACGTAGGCAAATTCCTTGGTGCCACAACCTTCTACCATATAGGTAGCGAGGGTCCAGGGGCTACCTGAAAACCCTATTAATGGCACCCGCCCGGATAATTCTTTCCTGATTACACGAACCGCATCGGTGACATATTTAAGTTCTTGCTCGGGGTCGGGAATGCCAATCGCCTCTACGTCAGCTGCTGAACGTAACGGGCGCTCGAATTTAGGCCCTTCACCTTCTGAAAAATACAGCCCCAAACCCATGGCATCGGGAATCGTCAGAATATCAGAAAATAAAATCGCCGCATCCAGGTCAAACCTGTCCAGGGGTTGCATCGTGACCTCACAGGCAAGTTCAGGTGTTTTACACAAGGTCAGAAAATCACCGGCTTTTTTTCGTGTTGCCTTGTATTCCGGTAAATACCTGCCTGCCTGGCGCATAATCCAGACGGGCGTCATGTCCACTGGCTGACCGAGCAGCGCCCTGAGAAAGCGATCGTTTTTTAATTCATTCATTTTTTAAATTTTACAGATGAAGTCGGATAGTGGTGGTTTAAATCTTCAGATAATCCAGGATACCTTCCGCGGCCTGGCGACCTTCGTAAACTGCAGTGACCACAAGGTCTGATCCGCGGACCATATCACCGCCGGCAAAAATCTTTGGATTACTGGTCTGGTACGAAAACTCACTCTCATCCCGGGCCTTAACCCTGTGACGATCGTCCAGCCTGATTTCAAAATCTGACAACCAGCCGGCGGGGCTGGGTCGAAAACCAAAAGCCACGACAACGCAGTCGACTTTAATAATTTCTTCTGATCCAGGAATTTCTTGAGGGCTGCAACGACCATTTTCATCAGGCTCACCCAGTTCGGTGGTTACAAATTTTACGCCCTCAACCTTGTCACTTCCTATAACCTCAACGGGCTGGCGGTTCCAGAGAAATTTTACGCCCTCTTCTTTTGCGTTCGTTACCTCACGGCGGGACCCGGGCATATTTTTTTCATCCCGCCGATAGGCACAAGACACTGAAGCTGCGCCCTGCCTGATAGCTGTGCGGTTACAGTCCATGGCCGTGTCACCGCCACCCAGTACCACGACGTTTTTACCGGACATATCAATATAATCAGATTTCTTTTTCTCAAAACCCATGTGCCGGTTAATATTCGAGATCAAGTATGGAAGCGCTTCAAACACACCAGGCAAATCTTCGCCGGGAAAATTTGCTTTCATATAGTTATAGGTGCCCATACCAAGAAAAACGGCATCATGCTGGTCGAGCAAAACCTGGAATGATTGTTTGTCGCTAATTTCAGTGTTTAAAACAAATTCGACGCCCATTTCTTCCAGCACAGCACGTCGTTTTTTGACAATCTCTTTCTCAAGTTTAAATTCCGGGATACCAAAGGTGAGCAAACCGCCAATCTCTGGATGACGATCATAAACTATCGCCTTAACACCCTGGCGTGTTAAAACATCAGCACAGGCCAGGCCGGCAGGGCCAGCACCAACGATGGCAACTTGCTTACCAGTACTGACAACCTGGGACATATCCGGTCGCCAACCCTGGGAAAATGCCGTATCCGTAATATATTTTTCCACGGCACCAATGGTGACGGCACCAAAACCATTATTAAGCGTACAGGCGCCTTCACATAATCGATCCTGGGGACAAACGCGACCACATATTTCGGGCAGTGAATTTGTTTGATGGGATAATTCAGCGGCGGCATTAATATTGCCCTCGGCAATTAATTTTAACCAGTTGGGAATATAGTTATGCACCGGGCACTTCCATTCACAATAGGGATTGCCGCATTCGATACAGCGATCTGCCTGCGACATGACGTGCTCGACATCGAAACGCCCGTATATTTCCCGAAATTCCTGGATGCGTTTGTCGGCGCTCGTTTTCTCCGGATCTACCCGGGGCACATCAATAAACTGAAAATTATTACCCATGACTTAAACTCTGCTCCGCATCAGGCCGCTGCCTGGCGTAAATCAGCCAACAATGCATCAAGCGCCAATGCTTTTGGTTTGACCAGCCAGAAATGTCTGACCGCCTCGGAATAATCATCAAGAATAGCCTGGCCACGTTCGCTACCGGTTTCACTGACAAATTCCTGTATCAACTCTTGTAACAGCGTTCTGTAGGCTTCCATTGCCTCAACATTGATACGGTGTGTATCAACAGAATCATGGTTGTAACAGTCCGGAAAAACATTCTTTTCGTCATAGACAAAAGCGAATCCACCAGTCATACCAGCACCAAAATTCACACCCGTGGCACCCAGTACCGCAATCAAACCACCGGTCATATACTCACATCCATGATCACCGGTGGCTTCTACCACTGCGGTGACACCAGAGTTGCGGACACCAAAACGCTCACCGGCAGCACCGGAGGCAAATAATTTACCACCCGTGGCACCGTATAAACACGTGTTGCCAATAATAACCGTTTCGTGACTCTTAAAGACACTACCCGGTGGTGGTGAAATTACCAGGCGACCGCCCGCCATGCCCTTGCCCACGTAATCATTGGCATCTCCGGACAAGTACATATTGAGGCCACCTGCATTCCAGACACCAAAACTCTGGCCTGCGGTGCCCGTGAGGCACAATTCAATGGGATTACTGTTCATACCATTGTTGCCATAACGGTGGGCGATTTCGCCAGACAATCGAGCACCAATTGAACGGTGAATATTTTTCACCTGGAAATGGAACTGGCCACCAGATTTTTTTTCAATGGCAGTGATGGTTTGTTTTACCATTTCTTCAGCAAGCTCGCCCTTGTCAAAGGGTTCGTTTCTTTCAGAAATACAATACTGGGGTTTATCCCCATCAATGCCTTCAGTTTTTAACAAGGGATCCAGGTTCAATCTTTTTTGCCTGTCCGTGATGGCGCCGGAAAATTCCAGCAAATCAGTACGGCCGATTAAATCGTTTAAGCTCTTCAGACCCAGTTCAGCCAGGTAACCACGAACATCTTTGGCTATAAATTTGAAATAATTCATGACCATTACCGCCTGGCCCTTGTAGTGCTTCAGACGCAACACTTTGTTCTGGGTGGCAATGCCCGTGGCGCAATTATTCAGGTGACAAATACGCAAGTATTTACAGCCCATGGCGACCATGGGTCCGGTGCCAAAACCAAACGATTCGGCACCCAGTATGGCCGCTTTAATCACGTCGAGACCGGTCTTGAGTCCGCCATCGGTTTGCAACCTGACCTTGCCCCGTAAATTATTGGCCCGCAGTATTTGATGAGTTTCAGTTAAGCCCAGTTCCCAGGGGCTGCCGGCATATTTTACACTGGTCAGGGGACTGGCCCCGGTACCACCATCGTGACCTGAAATAGTAATCAAATCGGCGTAAGCCTTGGCCACACCTGCGGCAATGGTGCCAACCCCCGCCTCGGCCACCAACTTCACCGACACCAGTGCCTGCGGGTTCACCTGCTTGAGATCAAAAATTAACTGTGACAAATCCTCAATCGAATAAATATCATGGTGCGGGGGTGGTGAGATCAGGGCAACACCAGGCTTGCAGTAACGGAGGTTGGCAATTAAATCGTTGACCTTGTGGCCTGGTAACTGGCCGCCTTCTCCCGGTTTCGCACCCTGGGCAATTTTGATTTGCAGCACTTCGGCACTGCGCAAATAGGCGGGGGTGACACCAAAACGCCCGGAGGCAACCTGTTTGATTTTTGACCGTTTGATGGTGCCATACCTGGCCTTGTCTTCACCGCCCTCGCCAGAGTTGGAACGACCACCCAGTGTATTCATGGCTTCGGCCAGGGTTTCATGGGCCTCCGGTGACAAGGCGCCCAGTGACATAGCAGCGCTGTCGAATCTTTTCAGTATTTGTTCTTCGGGTTCTACCGCATCTATCGCGATCGAAGTTTTGCCTTTTTTGAGCGCAAGCAAATCCCGAAATGCCAGGGGCTTGCGACCGTCAACAAGACTGGAAAAAACTTTGTAGTCATCAAAATTACCGCTGGTAACGGCTGCCTGTAATGCATGGACAACATCCGGGTTATAAGCGTGATCCTCGCCATCATGGGTATATTTAAGTAACCCGCCCAGCTCCATGTGCTTGCGCTTGTTCCAGGCGAGTTTTGATAAAATGCGCAAGTCCTGTTCCAGGTCTTGAAAATTTGTTCCGGAAATACGGTTAGTCGTGCCCCGGAAACAAAGATCCACAACTTCATTATTGAGGCCAACAGATTCAAATAACTGGGCACCGCGGTAGCTGGAGATAGTAGAAATTCCCATTTTGGAAATAATCTTGAACAGCCCCTTGTTAATTCCGTCCCGGTATTTTCGACATACCAGTGCGGTATCTTTTTCGGAAATTTCACCGGTACGGTGCATATCATGCAGGCATGAATAAACAAGGTAGGGGTATATTGCCGTTGCCCCATATCCAATCAATACCGCAAACTGGTGCGGGTTCCTGGCGGTGGCGGTTTCGACCACGATGTTGGCATCACAACGCAAGCCGGTTTTAATCAGGTGGTGATGGACCGCGCCAACTGCGAGCGGTGCCGGCACCGTTAAACAGTCTTGTTTTATATTGCGGTCGCTTAAAACAATAATAACCTTGCCAGCTTTAACGGCATCCTCAGCCGCTTTGCATATGTTCTTAATTGCCAAAACCAGCAAGCCGGAACCAGCCTTACCCGGGACTAATTTTCCCGGGTTTGAAATACTTTGGTCAGAAAAATTCAGATCAATTGTTGCGCATTGATACTGCTCATCCTCGAGCGCCAGCAGCTGGTTGTATTTGCTCATGGACAGTACGGGGGAATCAACAAGCAAACGCGCGGCCTGTTCCGAATTTTCTTCAAACATGTTCATTTCACGGCCAAAACATGTCTCCAGGGACATAACGATTTGTTCGCGAATCGGATCAATGGGCGGATTGGTTACCTGGGCAAACTGCTGCCTGAAATAATCATACAAACTTCTTACCTGGCGCGACAATACCGGTAACGGGGTATCGTCTCCCATGGAACCCACGGCTTCCTGGCCTGCTTCTGCCATTACCCGTAATACCTGGTCTCTTTCTTCAAAAGACACCTGGAACAATTTTTGGTAAATATTGATTTCATCAGGGCTCATGGCGCACAGACCATCGGCCTCGTCCTGTAATCGTGAAGTTATGCGAACTGATTTTTCGGCCATCCATTTTTTGTATGGATGCCGTGCCATTAATTTTTTATCAATCGCTTCAGGTAACAACAACTCACCAGTTTCAGTGTCGACCGCGATCATTTCGCCAGGGCGTAATCGTCCCTTACGAACCACATCTTCGGGCTTGTAATCATAAACACCGATCTCGGAAGCCAGTGTGATATGACGGTCTTTGGTGATCACCCAACGTGCCGGTCGCAGGCCATTTCGATCCATACTACAGGCAGCATGACGACCATCAGTTAAAACAATACCGGCTGGTCCGTCCCAGGGCTCCATGTGCATGGAGGTAAGCTCATAAAATGCCCGTAACCCGGCATCCATGTGTTCAACATTTTGCCAGGCGGGTGGTATTAATAATCGCATGGCACGAAAAATATCCATGCCCCCGGCCAGCAATACTTCCAGCATGTTATCCAGGCTATTTGAATCTGAACCTGACATGGAAACCAGTGGACGAATATCTTCCATGGGCAAATATTCAGATTCAAATTTATGGCCACGGGCAATAGACCAGTTGCGATTACCCTGGATGGTATTGATCTCGCCATTATGGGCCAGGTAACGAAAGGGTTGTGCCAGTCGCCACTGGGGCCAGGTATTGGTTGAGAAGCGCTGGTGAAAAACACAAAGCGAAGTAGTTAAAGTCTCGTCCTGTAAATCTTTGTAATAGACTGGCAGGTTCTTCGGCATCACCAGCCCTTTATAGGAAATCACCCTGCTGGACATGCTGGGAACGTAAAAAACGTCATCAACCGGTTCAATTATTTTTTCTGCTATCCGGCGCGCTATATATAAGTGTCGCTCGAACGTAACATCATCCATGCCGGTGGCAGGTGTGACAAATACTTGCTCAATCAATGGTTGACTGGCTAATGCCTCTTCACCGCAGGCTTTATTGTCGGTGGGCACTTGACGCCAACCGGTAACTGTTAGCTTTTGTGAGACCAGTGCTTTGTTTAGTTCCTGGCGAGCAAATTCTGCTTTTTTCGAATCGGGATCAAGGAATACCATGCCAACAGCAAATAATTCACCCAATTGCCAGCCCTTTTCCTGGGCAACCGCACGCATGAACTGGTCGGGCATGCGCAATAACAATCCACAACCATCGCCGGTTTTGCCATCAGCGGCCACCGCCCCACGGTGGGTCAGGCGTGCCAGGGCATTAATGGCCGTGGTAAGCAGCCAGTGGCTGGGCTTACCATCCATTTGGGCAATCAGGCCAAAACCACAACTGTCTTTTTCAAAGGCAGGATCATAGAGGCCGGTGATTTGTTGCTTTAAGGTCATGCTAGTCCAAATCGAAAATCTGTTGTTTTAAGTTGGTCAAAATTTATCCAATAAAATCTATGCTGTCATTATCTAGTGGCCCGCCCTGGCAGGTCTGGTCCAAAGGGCGAAAAAGTATACAGTTGCGCCTGTCGTGGTTCAATGAGAATCAGGCATTTTCAGGGGGATTTTTCTGTCTTTTCAGCCAGATAGCATGACAAAAAGGGCTTTAGGAGGGTTGGTCAGGCGCGAATAATCGCCCATGTTCTGCAAGGGCATAACGGTCTGTCATGCCGGCAATGTAGTCAGCTACGACCCTGGCCTGGTCGACTTCACTGTCACTGGCGCTCGTTTTCTGTCGGTACTGGGGTGGTAGCAGCTGAAAATCGCCCATAAATACCTCGAAAAGTGCGGTTAATATAAGTGTGGATTTCGCAGTCATGCGTTTGACGCGATAATGATGGTACATCGATTCTCGCAAAAAACGTTTCATGGCCTGGGTCTGTTCCTGCATAGATTCGCTATAACTTATGAGTGCGGTATTGTGATCCCGAACCTTGTCAATACTATCAATCCCAAGCTGGGCAATGCTTGCCCGCGAAGTCTCAATCAGGTCAACCACCATTTCATTTACCATGCGCCTGATGGTCTCGTGAATGACGCGCCTCGGATTTAGATCCGGGTATTTTTTAAGCACTTTCTGGTACTGGTTGGCGAATAAGGGAACATCCTGCAGTTGCTTCACGTCGATCAAGCCATACCTTAAACCATCATCTACATCATGATTATTGTAAGCAATTTCATCGGCAAGATTGGTTAGCTGGGCCTCGAGACCGGGTTGTGTTTTATCGATAAAACGCTCGCCCAACTGACCCAGGTTACGGGCATTTTTTACCGAACAGTGCTTCAGGATACCCTCGCGCGTTTCAAACATGAGATTGAGCCCGGGGAAATCGGCATACCTTTCTTCCAGCACGTCAACGACCCTGAGTGATTGCAAATTATGCTCAAACCCTCCCACCTTTTGCATACACTTGTTAAGCGCATCCTGACCGGCATGGCCAAAGGGCGTGTGGCCAAGGTCATGGGCAAGTGCAATCGCCTCAACAAGATCTTCGTTCAGGCTCAGGGCGCGGGCAATGGACCTGCCAATCTGGGCAACCTCAATGGAATGGGTCAAGCGGGTGCGAAACAAATCACCCTCATGATTCACGAAGACCTGTGTTTTATATTCCAGTCTTCTGAACGCTGCACTATGGATGATGCGATCGCGGTCACGCTGAAAATTACTGCGATGAGCCGGTGACGGTTCATCGTATTTTCTGCCGCGCGAATTTTCATCACAGGCTGCGTAGGATGCAAAGTTCATTGGCCAGTTTTATAAATTATTTTAAGATAAATATAATTAAGAATAAGTCTAGTTGCGACAATCCGCCAAAACATCATCCAGCAATTTCTCTGAAAAATCATCAGTTAAAATTGCTTCGCCAATTGCTTTCTGCAAAACCAGCTGCAGTTTTCCATCCGTAACTTTTTTATCTACGGCCATGTGTTCACGCATTACGGCTACTGACAGTTCAGCTGGGGCGCAGATTGGCAACTTTGCCATAGATAGTATTTTTTCCACTAGCACTACATCCGCTCGTTTCAGCCAACCCAGGCGACATGATAATTCCGCTGCCATCACCATGCCGGCAGCAACGGCCTCACCATGTAACCAGTTTCCGTATCCCATTCCTGCTTCTATGGCATGACCAAACGTATGACCCAGGTTTAACAAGGCACGACCACCCTGCTCCAACTCGTCCTCAGCAACAACTTCAGCTTTGTGTCGGCAGGATTCATAGATTGCATGAGATAGTGCTTCCGGCTCGCGCGCTAGTAACCTGGCCATATTTTCTTCCAACCATGATAAAAAATTGCGATCCCTTATCAGGCCGTATTTAATTACTTCAGCCATCCCTGCGGATAATTCCTTATCAGGCAGTGTATCGAGCGTTGCCGTATCTATCAGCACACATTTAGGCTGATAAAATGCACCAATCATGTTTTTACCGCGCTTGTGGTTAACACCGGTTTTCCCGCCTACCGATGAATCAACCTGGGAAAGCAGGGTGGTAGGTATCTGGATAAATGGCACACCCCGCATATAACACGCTGCGGCAAAACCTGCCATATCACCAATCACACCACCGCCCAGTGCAATTAAAGTTATTTTTCTGTCGCACCTGGCAGCCAACAGCTGATCAATAACCGAATCAATCGTACTTAATACTTTATATTTTTCACCATCTGGCAGGATAATACTGGCAGGATCATAAGACGCAAGTGCAGTCGTTAATTTTTCAATATAAATTGGCGCAACAGTCTCATTTGAAATAATGGCAACACGTTGCCCGGATATATACTTTCTTAAAATTTCCCCATCGGCATAGTGATTTCTACCAATGAAAATTGGATAACTGCGCTCTCCCAAATCAAGGCTTAATGTTTTCATATTATCGGGATTGATTTTGAATGTGGGCAGCCACGTCCCTGGCAACAATTGCCGGTGGCCGGTTATCTGTCTTCACAACCAGGTCTGCCTCCTGGCGATAAAGGGGGTCCCGTATGGCCATCATGTCAGTGAGTGTTTTTCGTTTATCTTCAGTTTGTAGTAGTGGTCTGGACTTGTCTTTCCTGGTGCGACCGACAAGTGTTTCAACATCTGCTGAAAGATATAATACAAAACCATTCTTTCGCAATGCCTGGCGGTTCTGTTCACTGAGTATGGCGCCACCACCGGTCGCAAGCACCAGGTTATTTTTAGTGGTCAGCTCTTTTATAATCGCACTTTCTCTTTTTCGAAACCCGGCTTCACCTTCTATCTCAAATATTAACGAGATATCAGCCCCGGTCCGCTTTTCAAGCTCATGATCAGTATCAAGAAAATTCTTTTTGAAAACATTGGCAAGATGACGGCCGATGGTGGTTTTACCCACCCCCATTGGACCGATAATAAAAATATTGTCTGGCATTTCCATGACAGCAAGATATGCCAGCTCTGAATGGAGAAATCAAGTAAAGAGAAATTAAGTGAGGGTAAAAGTACCCTCACTTGAGAATTATCGAGCAGAGGCGAGCTCAGCCATAATCCTGGGCGTCAGGAATATCAACAACTCGGTCTTGTTATCAATCACTTCCTGATTTTTAAACAACCAGCCTAGCAAGGGAAGATCGCCAAAAAACGGGACCTTGGTATCAGTATCATTTCTGTCCAACTCGTAAATACCACCAATTACAATGGTCTCGCCATTATCCAGCAGTACCTGGGTTTCTATGTCCTTGATGTTCAGAATACCCCGAACAGCGTCAACAAAGTTATTTTTGCTCACTTTAACATCCATAATGATTCGATCATCCGGTGTGATCCGGGGTACAACTTCCAGGCTCAATACTGCTTTCTTGGTCACGACTGTACCCACACCTAAAACACTGGTAGTAAACACACGTTCCTGACCTTGTTCTATCTTGGCCTTCTGGCCATTGGCAGTAACAATCCTTGGGCTCGAGATAATTTTACCTTTGCCTTCCTGCTCCAGGGCCGATAATTCAAGCCCCAATACTGCCCCGGTACCCAGTTTTGCGATGGTGAGCGCCAAAGCACCGGCTTCCTGGTTGCCAATACCCGGTGAGGGCAAATTAACATTAAGGCCATCAGCAGTGCTAAGGCTATTATTGCCGTTCAGTATGGCTGCCTGATCAATTTGGGAGCTGCTGCCGGTGAAATTATTACTTGTGCCCAGCTTGGCGCCAAGTGATTTACTAAAAGATGATATCGCCTCAACCAATCGGCTTTCAATCATCACCTGGCGTACGGGTTGATCCAGCTTGGCAATCAGTTTCCTGACTTCCACGATTTTACCCGGTGTATCCTGAACTAAAATGGAGTTGGTTCTGTTATCTACCGTGACCTGCCCCCGGGGAGATAACAGGGTATTTGAATTGGTGCTTTCCTTGGTGATAGTGACACCGCTATTAAACACGGGGTGCTGGGCCGATTCTGCGCCAGTTGTAATCGCCTTAATAGATTTTAACAAATTGGCTATATCACTCGCCTTGGCATAATTGATCTGGATTAATTCAGAGGTAAGGGGTTCGAGATCCACCGCGGCCTTTGCCGATTCGAACGCTGCCTTCTCCTTGGCCGCAACTTCATCCGCCGGGGCAATTGATAAAACATTTCCCCTTTTACGCATGGATAACGCCTTGGCATCAAGAATGATATCCAGCGCCTGATCCCAGGGCACATCCTTAAGACGCAAGGTCAGTTCGCCGGTGACTGTGTCACTAACCACAAAATTCAGACCGGTAAAATCCGCCAATACTTGCAACGACGCCCTGACCTCGATGTTCTGGAAGTTCAGGGAGAGTTTCTCACCACTATATCCAAACTCATCCATACGAGATTCGTCTTCATCAACGGTGATGGGTTTGATACTAAGCGTAAAGGTGTTACCTGTTTGATAGGCAAGGTGTTCGTACTTCCCAGTCGGTGTAATGATCATCCTGGCATTTTTACCCTGGCCAAATACATCAATTGTTTGCACGGGGGTAGCAAAATCTACCACATCAAGCCTGCGCTCCAGATTTGCCGGCAAATTCGTATTCAGAAAATCGAGAATAATATCACCCGCTTGATCCTTTACATCAATGCCGATTGAAGGATCTGACAAAGTCACAATAATTTTCGCATCACCGGCCGGTCCACGTCGAAAATCTATATTCTTGATTGAATAGCGGGCGGCGACTGTTTTGGTAGAAAAACGGGTTCTGTTCTGCGTCACTGCGCCACCAATTGCTGTAACCGGACTATCAAGGGTAAAAACCAGGTCATTATCAACTATACCGGTTTCATATCCGACGGGTCGCACAAGGTTCAACACGACACGTGTACGGTTGCCAACTGCCACGGCATTGACACTAACCACAGCGCCGACACCCACACGCAGTGTCCGTTTGGAAGCATTCAATCCGGTATTATCAAAATCAAATGCAATCCTGGCGGGATTAGTAATAGTAAACGCCCGTGGTTTGACTGGTGTATTCGTCATTTTTAATCTTATTTGTACGCGGCTGCCCGGTAATTTTACAAATGAAATATCAGTTATAGAGTTTGCTGGACCCTGGCTAACAGGCACTGGTTCAGTAGCCGGTGTCGGTACGACTGGTGCGGCCGCAGCCACCACAGGCGCTGCGGTTTCTAGTACTTGTGCGGGCGCAGCAGCTGTTGCCACCTCTGCCACCTCCGATTGGGATGCCGTAGTTGCATCAGTCGATACTGCTGCCACCTGGTAACCAGAACCAGTTTTGGTGACGTTTAACTTGCTGGCTGTTGTTGCCAGGATGTCAATATTAACCGTGGCACCGTTATCGGCGAGATAAGGGTAAACACCCTTGATACCGCTGCGTCCACCCGGCTCGGCAACATCTGCACCCAGGGTGCTGCCTGGAAAGCTGATTCGCAATCGTTTTCCGTCTTCAAAATCCTCAACTTTGTATTTAGCGTTACCCGATACAGCAATATCAAGAACGTTATCGCTCGCCCATGACAGGTTGGTAATTTCACCTGCAGACAGGGAACCAGACGCCACCAACAAAAGTGCCAGTACCGGACCCGTTACAAACGAAAATGAAATTTTACTAAATATTTTTTTACTCATAGCTGTTAGCCTCTTGCTACTCTATGCTTATGCTGGCTTTGCGTTCAATCCATTCACCAAGAGGATCCTGAATTAACTCAACCAGCTCAACTTTTTCTTCATTAATTTTTAATACTTTGCCAAAATTCTGACCCATGTGGTTGCCTACCTGGGCCCGGTGGACGGTGCCATCCGGTGCCTGAATTACAGCCCAGTTTTCGTTTCCCCTCGATAAAGTACCCACCATTTTCAGCGAATCCAGCGGATAGTCTTCCAATGGCTCTCTCCGGCGATGCAAATCCGGGCTCGGCCCGCCGGCAGTAGAAGTGCCCCTGGGCTTGAGATTAAATGACGCGAATGGATCAATACCATCTTCAGCACTGTAGGCAAAACTCTCGTAGGTTTTGACCTCAGGCAAAGGCTCTATCCTTGGCTTTTTGTCTTTATGGGCATCACGGACAAAACCACGTAAATCATCGAGGTGATCACTGCCACAGCCGGCAATGGAAAGCACAATCAATATCAAACCCAGACGATAAAACGTGCGTCTCTTCATCGACGCCTCCTGCCACGTTTTGGTTTGTTTTTGGCGGCCTGGGCGCTGATCTCATCTTCATCAAGGTAACGATAGGTTTTGGCCTTGGCTGACATGGTCAGTTTTCCTGACCCCTTAATACTGACACTGCCAAAGGTTACAATTCGAGGCAGGGCGGCCACATCACTGATAAATTGTGCCAACTCGTGATAGGTGCCTTTTACCTTGATACTGATAGGCAACTCGGAATAAAACTCGGCAGGGCGTTCTCGTTCAGGCTTGAATAACACAAACTCTAAACCACGACCGAGACCTGCCTGTGTTATATCGACTAACAAGTCTGGCACCTCGGCCGAGTCGGGGAGTTGCCTTAACAGGCTACCAAAAGTTTGCTCCATTTCGACCATTTGTTGTTTGTAGGCGGGTAAATTGATTGCAAATGCCTTTTTGGTCAAATAGGCCTGACGAAGGTTTTGCTCTTCCGCTTCGAGTCGTGCCAGGTTTTCCCTGTCCCCTTCAATACGCAGAAAATAACCAGCGGCAAGAATCGCAATACAAATCGCAATAATCGCGCCAACTTTAATCGGCAACGGCCAGGAAGCTGGATTTTGTAAATCTATATTATTGAGATCTTCTAGATTCATAAATTTTACCTGGCTCTGGCCGGAACAGGGGCACCGGATTTATCCTGACCTTTTTTGGCGCTTTTATCGGTTTGGGTGATTTTTAACTTGAATTGACTGACACGATCTGTGCCCTCATTTTTAACATTAATCACTTCAAGATTGGGGGCAGTGAACCAGTTAGATTCGTCAAGATTGCGCATGAGTGCGGAAACACGAGCATTTGATTGAGCGGTCCCTTCTATGGATAGCAAAGCCCCCTTTTGCACCAGGCTCTTGAAATAAATACCCTCAGGCATGAGCCGAACAAAGTCCTCAAATACATGGACAATCTGGGTGCGGCTACCTTGTAACTGGTAAATTACATTCATACGGGATATTAGTGCCTGGCGTTGTTTTTTAAGTTCTTTGATCTCGTTTATCTCTTTTTCTACTTTTTTAATTTCTTCTTTGAGAAAGTTATTCCTGCCAGTCTGCACTTCAATCAGGTTGCTGTGATACAAGTAGGCCTGAAACACCAGTAACAGCATAACCACAGCGGCACCGGTACCGATGCCCACCAGCTTCCGGTCCATTTCTCGTTGGCGCATTTCGCGCCATGGCAGTAGATTAAGTTTAGTTGCCATAACTCAGTTATTCGTCAAAGCTTCTGACTGCCAGGCCACAGGCAATCATGAGTGAGGGCGCGTCATTGCTTAACATTTGTGGCTTGATTCTTGATGACAATGACATGCTCGTAAAAGGGTTGGATACCATGGCAGGCACGCCAATTCGGGCGGCCACCAGTTCATCAACCCCAGGGATCTGGGCGCAGCCGCCAGACAACAAAATCTGGTCAACGCTGCTAAACGGACTTGAAGAATAAAAGAACTGCAAGGCACGCATAATTTCCTGGCACATTGCCTCCATAAACGGTCGTAACACGTCTGTCTGGTAATTATCAGGCAGGCCGCCCTGTTTTTTGGCCAGGCCCGCTTCTTCATAAGATAAGCCGTAACGACGCTGGATTTCCTCTGTCAGCTGACGACCACCAAAGGCATGATCTCGTGTATAAACAGACCGATTGTTATGAACAACATTTATATTAGTCGTGGTGGCACCGACATCCATAATGGCGACGGTTTTTTCCATGCCGCCGCCCGGCATATGCTCAGCAATTAATTCGTAAGAATTTTCCATAGCATAAGTTTCAACATCTATCACTTTGGGACTTAATCCCGGGCCTTCAATAACAGCGATATAGTCGTCCACAATTTCTTTTCGACAAGCCGCAATCAGGACATTATTTTCTTCAGGATTTTCTTCGGAAATACCCTGTATTTGGTAGTCCAGATTGACTTCATCCAGGGGGTAGGGGATGTAGTGATCCGCTTCCATTTCTATCTGGGTCTGTAATTCCTGCTCACTCAGGTTTGCCGGCATTTTTATAGACTTGGTAATCACATGAGTAGCGGCCACGGCAACCGCAGCATTTTTACATTTAGTACCGGATCGTTTAATGGCCCGTTCGACTGCATCTGATACCTGCTCAATTTCAGTAATGGCATGTTCAACCACTGCATTCTGAGGTAGAGGCTCAGCAGCAAAACGTTCGACCCGCAATTGATTGCCGGACTTGCTGAGCTCCAATACCTTGACAGCAGATGAGCTGATATCGATACCGATCAACGGTGGTGACTTTTTTGCGAACGATTTAGCTAACCAAGACACGTGTCATATCCTTAAATATCAATTAGTTATATTGTATACATGCAACTATGCATTAAATACTACCTCCAAATATAGTCCAAGACAAACAAAAATGACAATTAACCTTTCTAAGTCTTTGAACGGACTATATACTCGCCCCCTTATTGAACCCTCAAGCCCCTATTTTAGCTTCTTTTTTTGACGAAAATGGAAAATCAGGATAGTCCCGGGAGCGACATCAACCCACCCCAACGCACCAGAAAAACCTGGCAAATTACCGTACTTGTTATTATAGGTCTGGTTTTTTCCGGGATTGCGGTATTTTCCCTGCTTAGCCTTATTTTAACGCCCACTCTGCCTTCTCCAGACGAACTCAGGGGCGGTGGCCAGCTCAAGGTGCCCATGCGAGTCTATACCGCTGATGGCGTACTCATTGGCCAATTTGGCGAGGAACGACGCCTGCCCAGAAAAATCGATGAAGTCCCACCGCTGCTGATTCAGGCCATACTGGCAGCTGAAGATGCGGGATATTATGACCACTATGGTGTCAGTTTCCTGGGCATCGCCCGCGCGGCCTGGATCAACTTTCAGTCAGGTGGTCACCGCCAGGGCGCCAGCACCATCACCATGCAAGTTGCAAGAAACTTTTTTCTCAGTCCCGAAAAAACCTATACCCGCAAGCTCAAGGAAATCCTGCTGGCCTTCAAACTGGAACGGGAGCTGAGCAAAAACGATATTCTTGAGCTCTATATTAATAAAATTTTTCTGGGTCATCGTGCCTATGGTTTTGCCGCTGCCAGTCGTATTTATTACGGCAAACCCCTGGCCGATTTGACCATACCCGAAGTAGCCATGTTATCCGGTTTACCGAAAGCCCCGTCACGAAATAATCCCCTGACCAACCCGGAAACTGCCAGGGACCGACGCAACTATATTCTCAGTCGCATGTATAAACTGGGCTTTATTGATGAGGCCTATTACCGGGAAGCCAGGTTTGCGCCATTAACGGCCAGCAAGCACAAGCTGGCTTATGATGTTGAAGCACCCTATATCGCAGAAATGGTGCGCCAGTACATGATCAAGACCTATAAAAATAAAGTTTACGCCGGCGGTTTTAATGTCTACACCACCCTTAACTCCCGCTATCAACAGGCCGCCAACCAAGCACTGCGCAAGGGCTTGCTGGCCTATGAACGTCGTCATGGTTACCGCGGACCATCCGGCCATGTCAGCATTCGAGGAGATATCGATAAATCTCACCTGGATATCACCCTCAAGGATTATCGCTCGGTGGGCAGCCTGATTCCGGGCATAGTCATGCTCACCGATGATCGATCTATCACTGTTTATACCCAGGATGGTTATGTCGCCACCGTCGGTTGGAACGGACTTTCCTGGGCAAAAAAATACATCAACGCCAATGCCATGGGCCCGAACCCGAAAACTGCTGCCGACATTGTCCGTGTTGGTGATGTTGTATACCTGGAAAGTCTTACGGAAGGTCGCTGGTTACTGGCACAACCGCCCAGGGCTGCCAGCGCAATCGTGGCCCTGGACCCCAAAAATGGCGGCATCCTGGCACTAAGCGGTGGTTTTGATTTCAGGCAAAGTAAATTCAACCGTGTGATCCAGGCCCGTCGCCAGCCAGGCTCAAACATTAAACCTTTTATTTATTCCAGTGCCCTGGAAAAAGGCTTCACCGCGGCCAGCATGGTTAGTGGCGCACCCATTGCCATTGAAGATGTCAATCTTGAAGATGTCTGGCGGCCAGAAAATTACAGCGGTAAATTTTTTGGGCCGACACGATTACGAAAAGCCCTGACACTATCCCTGAACCTGGTATCGGTACGATTATTACGCGCCATCAAACCATCCTACGCGGTCAAATATTTAGCGCGCTTTGGTTTCGACCCGGAAAAACTGCCTAATAACTTGTCGCTAGCGCTTGGCTCGTTATCTGTTGAGCCCATCAATATGGCGCGTGCCTTTTCAGTCTTTGCCAACGGTGGGTTTTTGGTTGATCCCTATTTTATCAGCAGGGTTGAGGATGGGGACCACAATTTACTGGAATACGCCAATCCAACCCTGGTCTGTCGCGACTGTCCTGAAACAAAAAAAGTAGCCAGTAAATACCTCGAGGCAGAATCGGATACCAAGCAACAAAACGAAAACAAGGAAGCCGACGCAAACGAGCAACCCGCTACCATCGAACCACCGGCAATAATTCGTGTTGCAACCAGTAAAGAAAATAAGGAAGAGACTGAAGCATCTGCTACAGCATCAGGCCGGATACAAATTGACCAGAGACGATTAGCGCCCCGCACCATTACCGCTGAAAATGCCTTTGTTTTGACGACCATTATGCAAGACGTGATCAAGCGCGGTACTTCCCGTCGTGCCCTGGTCCTGAATCGTCCGGATCTGGCGGGCAAGACCGGCACCACCAATGAATTTCGTGATGCCTGGTTCTCCGGCTTTAATGACCAAATCGTGGCCACTGCCTGGCTGGGTTATGACCAACCTGAGACACTGGGCAGGGGGGAGGCTGGGTCCCGTGCAGCACTACCTATCTGGATAGATTTCATGCGCGTGGTGCTGGATGGCATGCCTGAGAACGGCTGGCCAAAACCTGCCAGTATTGTCACACGCTTTATCAACAAGGAGTCTGGGCAGCCTACTGGGCCCGATGATCCGGAAGGATTCGAAGAATATTTCTTTGCCAGTCAACAAACTGAGTCCGATGCGGCACGATTGGCCACGGAAAATGCCCAGGATTCAATGCCAGCAACAAACAACCTCGACCCCTCGTCTGGAACCGCGCCAAATGACCAGCAGCAGATCCCGGAAGACTTGTTTTAACCTGTCAAAATAAATTTCGTGCCCATGAAACGACACCGCGAACGAAATCGCGGCCATTCAAACCAGCTAGCGACTACCCAGGAAATATCCAGGCTGGCAGCTAAAATACTGGCGGAAGAAGGCATCAACGACTATTTACTCGCCAAGCAACGAGCAATCCAGCGACTACATTTACCGGCCAAAACGAGCTTGCCAAAAAATAGCGAAATCCATAAATATCTTGCTGATTATATGGAATTGTTTGATAAAAACGGGCTGGCCAGACGCCAGACACAATCCAGGAAATTAGCCCAGGAAATCATGGATATGCTGGAAGATTTCCAACCCCTGGCAGTAGGCTCTATAGTTGACGGAATCATAACCAAAAGCAGCCGTTTACAAATTCACCTATTTGCCCCCACGCCGGAATATGTTGCCACCGCCTTGATGGAGAAAAATATCCCCTACCAGCTCACTGAACAGGTTATTCGATACACAGCGACCAAAACTGAAAATAAACCTGCTTACAATTTTTTAATGGGTGACACGCCCATAAGCCTCTATGTTTTTAGTGAAAATGAAAGGCGCAAAATACCGATTGACCCCATCACCGGCAAACCGGCGGAACGATGCAGCTTAATTTCCATGAAAAATATACTATAATTAAAACGTGCAATTCTGAGAAAATTCTGGTGTTGAAAATAGTCGGCGTTTGACACCGTCCTGTAAAAGTTTATAAATCTTCAATAATAACAGTATGTTAATGGAGTTCTCTGAACTGATACATGAATATTTGCATCTAAGCTGAATGTCGTCTAATCTTTAAGACGTACTGCAACGAGCTTCGGCTTTTTTGCTCCAATCAATATGGGAATCTATAGATGATTGCTTACAAAACAGGATCAAGAGATGATAATTAAAAAAATCATTCAAATCACAATTGCCGGGTTAATACCGCTTCTATTGTTAACAAGCTGTGGCAACGATAGTACCGCGCCATCAGATGGTTCGATTAACCTTGCGCCCACTGATTACACGCTCACAACTGCTGCCATCGCGGCGTGTCCTGATGTTTACCCCCCCGCATCTTTTATTACCAGTGATTTTACTATTTCCGTTGTTGATAGAAATGGGAATCCACTCGGAAACGTTGATATTGAGATTAATGCATCTTTTTCCTCAAACAGTAGCAATTTTTATCGCCGTCTTTGGTTGTTTGATGATGAAGCAGGAAATAATGATGGTGATATTAGAGATCCGACCGGCACTTTACTGGATGATGCCGAACTCGTTAGCGGAATAGGCAATCCGACCACATATAGGACAAAAACAAACTCAGCTGGCACTAAGAAAATTTACATCGCCGTACATGCCGACGGAAGCTGCGGCTTCACTGGCCAAATAACTGTTTCAAGCGGTGTGTTATCAAATTCGTTTGATATAGCTTATACGGCGTCGTAATATATCGGGATTCTCAAATGAAACAGGGTGTGTGAAGCGAAAAATTTACCGAATACAACATATCAAAAAAAACTGGTAGAATACTAAAGCTTTATTACTTCTCTCGTATCTGGAATACCCTGTAGACTCTGACCTCTTTGACACGGCTCGGACGCTAGCCTTGAAAATTTTTCTAAAGAATTTACTGGAAAAAACATTTACCAGTATTACTGAACTTCGTGCTCATCCTTTTGACCTAGAATCAATTGTTATAGAACGCACGCGCCAACAATCTCATGGCGACTTCTCCTGCAATATCGCCATGGTACTGGCCAAACAACTAGGCACCAACCCGCGCCAACTGGCCGAAAAAATAATTGCAGTCATTCCCAAGTCAGACCTGGTTGAAAAAATCGAGCTGGCTGGTCCCGGCTTTATCAATTTTTTCCTGGCCCCGGCGGCATATCACCAGGTTGTTCAAAACATTATCGAACAGGGCGATAACTACGGTTTTAGTAAAATCGGCAAAGGCAAAAAAATCCTGCTGGAGTATGTCTCGGCCAACCCAACTGGGCCCTTACATGTGGGCCATGGCCGTGGCGCCGCCTATGGCGCCACCCTGGCGACCTTGCTTGAGACGGTGGGTTACCAGGTGTCCCGGGAATATTATGTCAATGATGCCGGCCGGCAAATGGATATCCTGGCCACCAGTATCTGGTTACGTTACCTGGATTTGTGTGGTGAGAAGTTCGCCTTCCCGGCCAATGGTTACCAGGGCGATTATATCTGGGACGTAGCCGCCACCTTACACCGAGAGAATAACGACGCCTATCAACACGGCGTAACCGCTGTTTTTCAAAACGTGCCCGCAGACGAACCAGCCGGCGGCGACAAGGAAAAACATATCGACGGCTTAATCGCCAATGCCAAAAAATTGCTGGGCGAAAACATTTACCGCCAGGTGCTGGACACCGGACTCGATGCGATCCTGGGTGATATCCGCAAGGACTTGCAGGAATTTGGTGTCGTTTATGACGAGTGGTTTCGGGAACGGACACTGGTTGATAGCGGCGCCTTAAAGCACGGCATCGAACGCTTGAAAAATACCGGCCATACCTTCGAGAAAGCCGGGGCCCTGTGGTTTCGTTCCACGGATTTCGGTGATGAAAAAGATCGCGTGCTGATTCGTGAAAATGGTGCACCCACTTATTTTGCCTCTGATATCGCCTACCACGTTAATAAACTGGAACGGGGCTATGACCAGTTAATCGATATCTGGGGCGCCGATCACCATGGTTATGTGCCCCGGGTAAAGGCGGTACTGGCAGCCCTGGGTGAGGCGGCAGAAAAACTGGATGTGGCCCTGGTGCAGTTTGCCGTGCTTTATCAAAATGGCAAAAAAATGCAAATGTCAACCCGCAGTGGTGAGTTTGTAACCTTAAGGGAGTTGCGCCAGGAAGTAGGCAACGATGCCGCCCGCTTTTTTTATGTCATGCGTAAAAGCGAGCAGCACATGGATTTTGACCTGGATCTCGCCAAGTCCCAAAGCAATGACAACCCGGTGTATTATATCCAGTATGCTCATGCCAGAATATGCAGTGTTTTTCGGCAATTAAAGGAAAAACGGTTAAGTTTTGACATTAAGCAAAACGACCTGGATTTTAATTTTTTAAATGAAGGCCACGAGCGTGATTTAATGGTTACGTTATCAAAATATCCCGAGTTGATAGAAAACGCAGCACTGAGTCATGATCCGCACCATGTCGGTCATTACCTGAGAGACCTGGCCAATGATTTCCATACCTACTACAACGCTCATACCTTTATCACTGATGATGCAAAAATCAGGGATGCGCGACTAGCCCTGATCTCTACCGTTCGCCAGGTAATTAAAAATGGATTAACGATACTGGGTGTATCAGTCCCGGAGAGTATGTAGCAAACAAGGTAAGGTATGCCGAACTATGCAAATTAAAAAAAGGGCTAAAAAAAATACCAAGCGACGCTCGGCAACCCGTCGTGGCAAACCCAAACCATTACCGACATGGGTAATGCTGGGGATTGGCCTGGTTACTGGCGTAATATTTGTGCTCTTGATCCAGCTTGTTATCAGCAGAACCGGTCAGCCAGGCAGTGGTTTTCATAACCTGCTAAACGCTGCCAAACAATCACAAAATAAACATGACCAGCAAGACAGGGTTAAAAAAGAAATTAAAAAAACAGCAAAACCCCATTTTAATTTTTATACTATCCTGCCAGAAATCGAGACGGTCGTATCTGAATCAGATGTTAAAAAACTGCCGCCAGAAAAAACTGCAAAAAACGTACGTTACATTTTACAGGCCGGCTCATTTACACGCTTCCAGGATGCCGACCGACTCAAGGCCAGTCTCGTGCTCAATGGTTTAAACGCCAGGATTCAAAAAGTCACCATTGAGGGCAGGGGCCAGTTTCACAGGGTCAGGCTCGGGCCATTTACCAGCCTCAGCAGCCTGGAATCAACTAACCAGAAACTCAAACAAATGGGCATACGGGCTTATTTATTGAAAGTAAAATCCGGCGATCATTAAAATTTAAATAATTTAAAAAAAATAAACCAAAGACATGTTGGTAGTATTATTTCATTCACGAAAATTAATTTTTCAGATAAGTGTAAGACGCTAACCCGCGCCTGATTGTCGTCAACAAAGACTCTCTGGTTGAATCCTGTAAATGCGATGCTGCCTTTACTTTTTGTTCCAATGCCACGGCCAGGACGGTCTGGTCGTAGTGCACGTATTCCAGAACAGATGAGACCGTGTCACCACGATCAATTTCGGATAGTTTAATGCTGTTTTCCCCCGTGATGCTAACATTTACAGAATTGGTATCGCCAAATAAATTATGCATATCACCAAGAATTTCCTGGTAAGCACCCACCAAAAATATTGCAATTAAATAGTCCTGGTCATTGTCCACTTCATGTAGCGGCAGACTGGCCTCAATGCCTTTGTTATCCACATAATGATCAATACGGCCGTCGGAGTCACAGGTAATATCAACAATCACGCCGCGCCTGGTGGGCTCATCTTTTAAACCCTGCACAGGCATGATCGGAAAAATTTGCTGCATGGCCCAAATATCAGGTGCCGACTGGAATACAGAAAAATTACAAAAATATTTATCTACCAGTTTTTCATTTAATAGATCCAGGATCTCGCCTTTAATTTTTTCAGGTTGCCCATGATTGGCCAGGTCCAGTATTTCTCTTATGGCAACACAAATAGACACATAAATGCTTTCTCCGGCAGCGCGATACTCCAAAGAACATTGTGCCCGTGAAAAATCCCCCTGTAATTCTGATAAATACTGGCCTGCCTGGTGGTAAGTTTTCGCTACAACTTCGCCAGACAAGCTCTCTGGTAGGGTCTCTTGCATGATCTTTGGCAGTGATTGATATAAATCCAGTAATTTTCCCAGAGCCACAGGCAGTTGGGATTTTTTTATATCAGTCAAATTCCCGGGCTGGAATCGAGGTGGCTGCTCCACCTCAAGGACGTTGGTAATCAACACCGCATGGTGGGCCGTCAGTGACCGGCCTGATTCACTATATATCTCAGGCTCCGGCAAATGATGTCGGGTACAGGCCTCCTTAATGGCCGTTGTGATAGTGCGGGCATAGTCTTCTGAGCTATAATTTTTTGAAAAGTAACTGTGCGACTGGGTACCTTCGTAATCCACACCGAGGCCGCCGCCCACATTAATCACGTTCACCGGCCGGGTTAAGGTGCAACACTGAACGTAATACTGGACGGCCTCTTGTAAGCCTTTGCTGATATCATCGAGATTGGCAATTTGCGAGCCCATGTGAAAATGAATCATGTTGAAACAGTCTTCCAACCGGGCCGATTTTATTTTTGTAATTGCCTGCAGGATCTCGCTGGCGGCCAGGCCAAATTTGGATTTATCTCCACCACTATTTTGCCAATTACCGCTGCCAACTGTTGCCAGGCGAACACGTAACCCGATGTTCGGCTTGAGGCCGACTTCCCGGGCCACTTCGATTAACAAATCCAGCTCGCTCAGTTTTTCAATGACGACAAACACCCGAAAACCAATGGCAATCCCGGCCATGGCAAGCTCAATAAATTCCCGGTCTTTATAGCCGTTGCAAACAATGACGCCGCCAGGTGCCATAGTTGACAACATCGCCAACAACTCAGGTTTACTGCCAGCCTCAAGACCCAGTCGGTCACCGCCAGCCTTGAGCAAAGTTTCAACCACACTGCGTTGCTGGTTAACCTTGATCGGGTAAATCGCTGTGTACTTACCTGTATAGTCGAGACTATCCCGGGCCTGATCAAAGGCGGTGATCAAGTGTTGCAGACGCTCCCGTAAAATACCTGAAAAACGGGCCAGTACGGGAAGCTGTAAACCTTCATCCCTGATTGCTTGTACCAGTTCCGGGAAGGACAGCTTGCTGGTCTTTTCAGTCTGTTTCCGGGACTGTTGCTGGCCCTGGTCACAATACTCCAGCTGGCCAGACTCGTTGATGTCGAAAAAACCATCGCTCCAGCTAGCAATATTGTAGACCGCACGCGCCTTGTCGATTGACCATTTGCTCATAAACGTTTCTCAAAAACTAAAATAACTAATTAATTGGGGCTCACACCTTGTTTTGCATCGCGATTATGAGGCAAAGTCCCTGGTGCTGGCTAGAAGGCGTTGCCAAAAAAACTGAGTATACTGAATACGGAACGACATTATGACACTTGATAAAACCTGGTACACAGAAAAATGGCAAGGGCAGGGCGCGGCCATTTCACTGCGCGTAACCGATAAAATTCACGACGAACAAACTGATTACCAGCGAATTGAAATCTATGAGACCGAATCATTTGGTCGTTTGATGACCCTCGATGGCCTGGTCATGGTGACTGATCGCGACAATTTTATTTACCACGAAATGATGACTCATCCCGCCATACTCACGCACCCGAATCCCAAAAAAGTATTAATCATCGGCGGGGGTGACTGTGGCGCCCTCAAGGAAGTCCTGAAACATAAAAATATCGTCCGGGTGGACCAGGTAGAGCTGGATGCGGGCGTCACCCGGGCGGCGGAAAAATTCTTTCCAGCCCTGTGTACATCAAATAACGATACCCGGGCCAACCTGGTATTCGACGATGGCATTAAATGGATTCAGAAATCCGCGGCTGCAAGCTACGACCTGATCATTATTGACTCAACCGACCCCGTGGGTCCGGCAGCAGGACTGTTTGAACATGGGTTTTACCGTGCCTGTTTTGCGGCATTAACAGATGAGGGGCTGCTTATTGCCCAGAGCGAGTCGCCCCTGTTCCATGATGCGCTTATTAATTCGATGCGCCAGGACATGAACAAATCCGGATTTGAAACACTATCGACACTCTTATTCCCCCAATGCACCTATCCCTCAGGCTGGTGGAGCGCCACACTGGCAAGCAAGGGCAGTCTCAACCAACCAAGGACATGTGACGTTGATACGCTTTATTATTCCAGTGGCATCCACGAAAGCGCGCAGGTTTTACCGCCCTTCCTGAAACGAAAACTCGAACAAAAAATCTAAAATAAATAATCTTACGATAAAAAAAGACGGGCTTGCGCCCGTCTTTTCATGTTGCTAAAAATAAAAACCGAAACTTACAGAACCAAATACTACAAGTTGTAACCGCGCTCGTCGTGCAGTGCGATATCCAGTCCCTCGGTTTCCTGATCTTCATTAACACGCAGACCCATAACGGCATCCAGTACTTTCAGTATTATCAGGGTAACAATACCAGTGTAAAAGATGGTAGCAATGATGCCATAGAACTGCACCCCTACCTGCTCACCGATACTCTTGATCTCACCACCGAAGCCAGCACCACCGAGGGCGGTAGCCGCGAACACGCCCGTGAGCAGGGCGCCGATAATGCCGCCAACGGCATGGACACCAAAAACGTCCAGGGCGTCGTCATAACCAAACGCGCGCTTGATCTTGGTGGAAGCAAGAAAACAACCCACACCTGCGGCCAGACCAATGGCGAGGGCACCCATGGGACCTACGTAACCGGAAGCCGGGGTGATGGCCACCAGGCCAGCAACCGCACCGGATGCAATGCCCAGTACGCTGGGCTTACCATGAGTTATCCACTCGCTGAACATCCAGGTCGCTGCTGCGGTGGCTGCGGCTATTTGCGTTACTGCCATCGCCATTCCGGCAACCCCGTCTGCTGCCAACTCGGAACCAGCATTAAAGCCAAACCAGCCCACCCACAACATGGCCGCACCAATCATCGTCAGGCCCAGGTTATGGGGAGGCATAGCGGTTTTTGGATAACCCCTGCGTTTGCCCAGCACCAGGGCTGCCACCAGACCGGCAATACCGGCATTGATGTGCACCACGGTGCCACCTGCAAAGTCGAGAATACCCTTACCGCCAAGCCAGCCACCGTCACCCCATACCCAATGGGTAATCGGGGCATAAACCACAAGCAGCCAGAGGGTCATGAAAATCAGCATGGCTGAAAATTTCAT
>QIGL01000086.1 GCA_003228915.1 Acidiferrobacteraceae bacterium | reverse complement strand
AACTGGGGCGTTTCATGGCCATTGATCCCCAGGGATTCAAAGCAAGTAATCCCCAGACATTTAATCGTTATGCCTATGCCAATAATAATCCTTATAAGTATGTGGATCCGGATGGGGAAAGCCCTGTTGATATCATTTTCTTTGCTGTCGACTTATATAGTTTCGGTGCTGCCGTTGCCAGTGGGCAAGGTATTGGTGAAGCTGGCATTAATCTTGGTATCAGTGCTATTGGTTTGGCTAGCCCGATTCCCGGATTGGGTCTGGCGATTAAAGCAGGGAGAGGAGCGAAGGCTGCTAGTAGGGTTGCAAAGAGTGCAGGGAGAGGAATTGGAATACTGCGTGATGCAGCCAAAGGCAAAGGAAACTTTGGTTTAGGTTCTGGCTCCAGGGCCGAGGCAGATAAGCTTGGTAAGGCGTGGGTTGGTGATGGGTACAAGGTTGCTAGTGATGGGAAAACATTGGTCGGGAAAGATGGATTAAGGCAGTATCGACCGCCTAGCTATAAAGGTAGATTGGGCAAGACTCAAGCTAACTTTGAGCAGAAATTCCCAGGGCAAAAAACAAAACGATGGCAATCCAATGGCCATCTGGATATTACAGATTAGAGATATGGATGCGGAACTAAAGCGAGTTCATAGCCCGGATATAGACAGTCTTTCTAGCTATCAACCTGAAGATCCTGAATGTTTTACTTTTTTATTGCAGGCAATGATTGGCCCTAAAGGAGAGGACTGGGAAGAATCATTTGATATTGAGGTATGCACGCCAAAGTGGATTGAAAAAACGTACGGATTAGATGAAATTGTTATTGGTCGCCACTATTTTATTGTGCGTGAGTACAATTATGAAAATATTATTCGAACGATTGATAAGTATTTAATGCACTGTTCTGGTGATGATTGGAAAGAAGTGGCTGCAAGAGTTTCTCGATTGGGTCGATGGGAATTTGAGGACTATGTTGAGTAGGCTACGATAATAATAAAAGGGCTCGGTGACAAAAATAAATAAAAGGAAATAAATAAAAGGTAAATAAAAGGCGGAATAAAAGGGGTCGGTGACAAATAAGTCTCATTCTCATTGATCATTACAAGAATACTAACTAAACATCAGTAGTAAGTTATCCAGGGAACGGGTAACAGCCAATGCAAAAACCGTTTGCAATGCCAGGAAAACAACGTATGTACCTGGTGCCATTGCAACTAACAGAACTATGAAATCACTTAACGAGGTTAAAAAATGCAGAATTTAAACCCTATTACCGCCATAACAATCAGCGGCCTGTTACTGACAGGCATCATGGTCAGCCTGCCTGCTTATAGTGCACAGGATAACCAAACCAATGCCCAATCAAAACAGGCTGTCGTACAAAATAACAGTCAGGCCACTGCCGCAAAACAAGCCAATCCCTTGCCCAGCTCAGTAGAACTCATTCCCCTGGAAAGACACGCATAAAAGGCATAAAAGGGGTCGGTGACGAATAAGTCTCATTCTCATTGATCATTCAGGAATACTCACTAAACATCAGCAGTAAGTTATCCAGGGAACGGGTAATAGCCAATGCAAAAAGGAGTTTGCAATGCCCAGAAAACAACGTATGTACCTGGCGGGGGTTCCCGCTCATATCATCCAAAGAGGCAATAATCGCGAGGCTTGTTTTTATGCTGAGCAGGATTATTTGTTTTACCTTGATTGCCTGCAAGATGCCTGCGAACGTTATCAGGTCGCAATCCATGCCTATGTGTTAATGACGAACCATGTTCATCTACTGATGACACCTGCGACCCAGGAAGGCATATCCCGTGTCATGCAATCTTTGGGTCGACGTTATGTGCAATACATTAACTATAAATACCGACGCTCCGGGACGCTCTGGGAAGGTCGTCATAAAGCCAGTCTGGTTGACGCCGAGCGCTATCTTCTAACTTGCTATCGCTACATCGAATTAAACCCGGTACGAGCCAACATGGTGACGCATCCGGCTGATTATCGGTGGTCAAGTTTTCGCACCAATGCCCATGGTGCGCCCAATCCATTGATCACGCCCCATGCAGTGTATCTGGACCAACACCCTGATCAGGATATGCGACAAAAACATTATCAGTCATTGTTTAAAACGCAAATGGATAAAAAAGAGTTACAGATGATACGAACTGCTACGCAGTGCTCAATGCCTGTTGGCAGTGATCGGTTTAAAAAACAAATTGAATCAGCCCTGGAACGGACGATTGGTTATGCTAAAAAAGGACGGCCCCGTATCAGGGAAGAGGAGGGGCTGTACTTCATAAGCTAAAAACGTGGGGCGTCAATCAAAGCGAAGAACAAGCGGGTCAGCTGGAACAGATTGTATTTACACTGCCAAAAGCGTTACGGGTGCCGTAAATAGATTATGGGTGACACAACCCATCTTACCCGGAATTATTTAGCAGACCAGCTAATAATAGCCCCACTACCATTAACATACATGCCAGTACCATTTCCATCTAGAGCTGCAGTGTTTCCTTTTGCCCAGCTTTTTCGACCGGCATGGTCAATGCGCAAGTTGCCATCAGATACCCCATTTCTCCTTTGCATACCGGAAGCACCAGCTCCGACAGGGTTTGCTTGCAGCATAAAACAGGTTGCCGCAGTACAAGGCGCTCCAGGTCCTGCAGGAGGAGGAAGAATGGAAATTGCATAATGCCCATCTGAAGAGACAAATGGCGCTGCGTCACTCCAGGGAATATTTAATGCTGCGCAAGTCGGTGGTACGCCTATGACCATCAGCCCAGTCGCATACCGATTACATTCAGTAAAATATTTTTCCTGCAAAGTTGCCAGACGACTCAGCGCCTCCTTGGCATCAGTACGCCGGGTCTCAATCATTTTTTCTGTATAAACCGGATAACCAAAAGCAACAATAATGCCAATAATGGCGACCACAATCATCAGTTCAATCAGGCTGAATCCGGATATTTTTTTTGATCGCACATACTTCATTTTAAAACCTCAATAAGTGTTTCGCAGGCATATGGGCAACAATCTTCATTAATTTATTGCCATTACTCTGGGAATCTATAATTTGCCGGTAAAATCCATACCTCAACTATTGTACTGACACGTTTACCGCCCATGTACTTGAGAGCAGTTTTAAAGGCAATTTTATTACCTTCTCCCAGCATGGCAACGCCGCCAAGCATTTCTCCCTTCACTGATCGCACTACGAGGGTTGAAGAGAAGATATAAGACGAATCGTCAATAATAATCTCATTATATTTATTATGAATATAATCGACAGTCCCGCCACCCTCCGCCTTTGATAGAATACCAGCGAAACCCGCGCCCTGTAATGTGCTGCCAATACTTAACAATACCAGTATCGCAGCCAATAAAACCTGATTTTTTTTCATGTCAGTTTACTCCTATTGAATTTGTCGCCAGCCCTGTCTGAAGGCATCTTCTGGCCGGGAAAGTGATTTACCGCCTATATTACCTTTAGAGTCAGAGGTGATTAATCTGCTGGATGCGGCAGAGGAGCATTTTTGGCCAGTCGAAGTACCGCCAGTCACAACTGCATCATCCATAAGTGAAATATCATTATTGAGAATCATGGTTCCTTTGCGCACACCACTGGTAACTTTCAGGGCGCCAGAAGTCTTATCTGCGTCATCAATAACGCCATCATCATTAACATCGATTACCTGGTCGTCTGTGCGACCACCATTGTCCACATTAAATGCCATGAACCAGCTGTTACCGCCCGGTTCGCAGGGTTTATCGGTTGGTGTGATCGATATGAAAATTACCTTGTCGTCCTGAATAACCGGGTTGGCGATTGTTCGTTCGCCCGTTTCAGGCAAGTCAATTTTCCAGCCCATGTATTCACCGGTTGCACCGCCATTACCCCATTTAGTAATGAGAATATTGGTATTCTCCCGTATATCAAATCCTTTATCTACGCTGGTAGTTAATGTTTGCGTGACTAAATCATTACGCGCCACGTTGACCGTTGGGCCACCGCTGTAGCCGGTTTGGTCCCAGATACCGTACATGGTCTGGGTTTGGGTGGTTGTGATGTCGCCGGGCTCAATATATTGACCTGTGCCAAATACTATAAACAGGCCTTTAGGTCCGTTAGGCGCCAGGTCAATCTCAGGCTCAACGGTTATTGGTTGTGCTGTGCCGCCAGAATCGACAGCGGTAAACAGAATCGATTTTTTGGAGTTTTGGCGCCAGGTATTGGGATTAGTGCTAGTGACATCAAATTTCCACATGTTGCCCCGTAAATCACCTGCATAAATGTAATCAACTTTATAATCACCATCGTAATCTACGATTGCAGGGCGTGCCAGGCCGTTTGGCGTGGCTGTAGAGCCGACGCCGGTATCAATTTTAGTGACTGCCTTGGTCTCAATATCGACAATGTATAATACCGCATTGCCTGAAGTACTGGCGTTACCATCAGCCTCGGTATTGTTATAACCATTGCCAAATATGGCATACCAGCGACCGTTCTGCATCCTGGCAATAGAAGGCCTGCCGAAGGTAAAACCCAAATCCCGATCATCGGCATCGGTAAATTCCCAAAGCACGGTATTGGCAGGATTAGGGGTGGTTTCCAAAAATTTTGTCGGGTCAGTAATATCCAGCGCGAATATTCCCTGGCCACCGCCACGTAATGCCCCAATCAATGTGGTACGCCAGGCGCCACCGTAAAAAACATCACCCACAGCCGGTGACTCATCAACATAATACTCATGATTATAGTTAGGGCTGGTAAGTGCAGACAGCTTGTTAAAAACCATGCCAGGCACATAAGCGATCTCTTCCTCACCAGTATTGGCATTAACACCATGTAACATGCCGTCATTGGCGCCAAAATAAATAATCGGGGTGCGATCAAAATTGGCTATTCGAAATTTGTAGTATTCATTGCCGGCACCTTCCATGTAATCCGGGTAGGCAAATGGCGGGGCGCCCACATAAAGTGGACTGGAGTGAACCGTATCACCCAGTACAAATGGATCAATAACAGCAACTGTTGGATCAAGATCACGGTTACGGAAAGCACCGCCTTGATTTGCTTCCTTTGAATGATCGCCACGCAGGTAATCTATTCTATTACCGCCTAATGCATAGTCTGGTGATCCGCCACCGGTTACCGCGCCATTGACGATAGCCGCGACCTGTGTCGCCGACATTTCGTTGACGCTCGGAGAGGCAGCTGTTGATGGCCACTTAAAAGGTACGCCCTTGGTACCGTTGTAAGTCATGATGGTACGTCCCGTGCCACCTATTGTCGTACGACTGGCCGGGCCACCCTGGTTTTCAATGATCTTGTAGACGTCATTAACTTTACTGGCTGTGGGGCCAAAATCATCGGCATTGATTATCGAATTAGTAGCGGGGTCAAATTTGTAGGCCAACAAATGCCCGGCCCAGGTATTACTCTCAAACCTGGTTTGGTAAATGCGAGTGGTAGAAGAGACCGTGCCCGAGGTCACAGAAACACCTGCCGCTGAACCCGTTCGGGTGCCAATATCATTTATTGCGGTCTGGATTGAATCAATTAAACCTTGCGGGTCTGAGGCATTGAGAAACAAACCACGACTATTAAAGGCGGCATGCCAGACATCATCGACTCTTCTTTTATCTCGAGTAACATTTTGATCAAGGGCCCATGTGCTGGTAAGTGGGTTCGGCCAGCGGGGGAAGATGCCAACTGTTGGATCTAGCCCTGTGAAGGTTTCACCAATTTCTCCTTTTATGCCAAATGCGACCGTGTAAGTCACCATGTGTTGCCGGGGATTGATGTCTGTGCCTGCAGTTACTTCGACCTGGTCTGCTAACGCTGGCGCCAGATCGATGTCATAATAGTACATGGCCACATCAGCCAGGGTATCCCTGACATTACTGGCCCTGTCTCTATAAAGGTCAGAGCCCTCAAATAGTGTCGTGCGCGCGGCAGTCACAGCATCGGCGTTATACACCCGGGGTGAAGGTGTGCTGCCGTTCCAGAAACCATCGGTCATGAGTATGGCGAAGTTTTGCTGGCATTCGCCACCATTGGCCGCATTTAAAATCGGTGACCGGTTCGTGAAGGTGCCCGTGTGATTATAAGTGGAGCCAAATAAAGGGCTGTTGGAGGTGCCGCGGTAGTAATCGCCCACATCCTGTAACTTCCGACGCAAGGGTGTACCGCCACTGGGACGAATATTTCCCATTTCTTGAAACAGCGCCCGTTTATTGGCATCTGCAGTGGTATTAAGCGGTAAGGTAATGTTATCGACATCCTTGACCGGAATACCCACGCCATTATTTCTTTTTATTGTACTAAGGCCCATACGGTCCTGGCTGTTAAAAATAACCTCGCTTAATGCGGCTTTCATCACGTAATCACGCTTACGATAATAGGTATACCAGTTAGCATACCTGTCTTTTTCGCTAGCACTTAAACTGGCAAAGGTAATGCCATCACTATTATTTGAGCTAATATTGGCGCCACACTCACCAACATTGTATTCACCGTCACTGTTAGCGTCAGTCCAGGGGAAGTAAGCAATAGCATTAGTAGGTGCAATATTTATTGTTCCTGCACCCGGGTTATATGGGTTCGCGCGTACTATAGTTTGACCTGCCATATCCTGGTAGAGGTTGCCCGCATTGTCATAACCTTTCCATGGCGGGTAATTAATACTTGGATTAGGGTTAAAGGCCAGGACACTATAGCTGAGGCACAGTTCTAGCCGTTCTGCTGTGTTGTCAGGTGTGATATCAATATTACCTGAAGTGGGATAACCGCTGTGAAATTGTATCGCCCGGGAAGTTTTTAAAACCTCCCAGCCCATACTGCCGCTGTCATCCACCATAAAAAAGATATTGGGTTGCACTGCATTTTGTAAAAACAAGGGCACATTAGAAATATTTAGTGGCGCAGACTGACCGGTAATGGGTAGTGCGGTAACCGCTAATGCCATGGAGATAATCGCTAGCTGCCTGATACGTAAACCCAGTGAGAGTTTGCGGGTAGCTTGCTTATTACCTATTTTATTTTGCTCAGGTGTTTTCATTTTTACCTCCATGGTCTAGCCAGGGAATAATCAGGGTTAATAATTTTAAATATAAAATTTCGGTACAGTATCCAGTGTTATTTTTTTGCAAAAGTGGATTGCAATATCGTGACTGCGTTGGCTGTGCCGCCCACACCACGAGCAGTGACGCGGTACATCATTCTTGATCCGCCACGGCGAGAGTATTCAAAGCCACCTTTCAGGTTTTCCTGTACTTCCTGCACTTCTTCAATAATAAATTTGGTCTGCTCGGCAACAAATTTTTTGCCTAATGCCAGCCCATTTGCAGAAAGATAATCATTTGTCGGCCAGCCAGGGTGGGTAAAATAATCGGTACCAGATGTGGACCAGTCAACGGTATTCCAGACTGGATCACCTGTTGTCGAAGCACGAAAAAACCCGTCTGTGGTATTGGTGGGGTCTATTTTGGGTACTCTGCCCGTGTAGTCGTAACAAAGTACACGCTCACCTTCAGTAATGCCGGATTCAGCCTGACCAAAAGACCAGTGCTTGTCCTTCAGGTTGCCTGCCATTTTTTCCTGTAATGCCGAGCTACTCATGGCCGAGACACCGATAATGGTCATGAGCAATAAAAAAATCAGGGCAATTGCCAGGGCGATACCTGACTGACTGTGCCTGGTGTTCGTGCTGTGTAAGATGGCCATGTTGCCTCTCCTGTTTATAAATAAAATCATTAGTTTCGTTTTTGAACTGTCATGGTAAACAAACGTCGACGACGATAGAGTTCCGGATCGAATGTCCCTGTTGGTGGTGCTGGTGTGGCCCGATATATTTCATTGGGTACACCAAAAATCGGCAGGTTTGCTTCTGCGATAACCACATTTCCTTTTACGTTCTGGACGTCAATCATGTTGCTACTTCGCGAGATGAAACCTACTTTGACATCTACTACCTTGGACATATCCCAGTTAGCCGTAGAGTCAAAAGGGGCATTCACACCTCTATAAATATCTGCTGCAGTGACGTAGGTTTCTGCCATTCCCCGGTTACTATTAGCAACAACGCGGGCTTCAATACCCATTAGCAATTTGAGCTGTTCGATGCCTTCAACCAGGGGCTGTGGAACCCAGCCATTATCATCCAACGCCAGTCGGTAAAGCGCTGGTTCCGGGGTAAGACCTGGCGGCAGAGCCGGTACAGGTGTCCGGTTGACACCAACAAAATAAGCCCGGGTAGCGAGCTTCATCACGCTGGCATTGCCGCCATAATTATTTTCCAGTAAGGGCTGGGTATTGCCCGACGCCCCATGGGCCAAGGTAATGGTTGGGCCGCCTGAACTTGGATTATTGGTGATGCTAAATATATCACCCCGGCGACAGTCGGATATAAAAACAATGTCACCTTGTTGAAACGCTCCGGCAGTGGTCGGTGTGTTAAGTAATTGCAGATTTGCATTGGTGGGGCCACCAGGATTGAAGAGCTGTACATTCAGAGCTTTGGCATACTGAATAACAATTACATCTGAAAAAGGTATGAGTTCCGGACCGGGCGCGCCCAGACCATTAAAAAAACCAAGGGCCGGCAAAGGCGGGGTCCAATCAGTCAGTGCCGTACCACCTGTGCCCGTGTATTCATATACAATAAGCCCGATGGGTTGTGTGGCAGTAGCGTTATAGGGATCGGAGAGCGCACTTCTCGGACCGTCCGCTGCTTTTACAATATTATTGATGTACGAGGGTTTTAGTTTTGCGCAACCGAAATTACCGGCCTGGCGTATGTCCCTGGCCAAAAATTCCATGGCAAATCGCCCCTGTTCCTGGACCTGTGACAGACCCGTTTCCAGGTCATTAGTGCTGCGAGTACTGGTAAAAACCTGCACAATAACGCCGGTAATGATCAGGCCCAGGGTCAAGGCAATCATCAGCTCAACCAGTGAGAAGCCGTTCCGGGTATGACTTAATCTGCGCTGGGTCTTAATCATGAATTTTCTGCTCCTGATGTTCATAGCTGCGCCTCATAAACAAAACTTTTTGGAACATTATTTTCCGTCCAATTGACCGTAATGACATGAATGGGTGTGGTTCCCTGGCGTGCAACACTGCCCGTAGCGCCCGTCCCTAAATTGGCCTCCAACGATATTCCCCAACTATCAATGTCATAGTTTGCCCTGGCAACGGACGTGCAGGTAACGCCAAAACCGGTACAGTTTGTGCCCGGAGTCGTTAAGCCTGGTGTAGAAGTTAAACTATCATAAGCGGTGGCTTTGCCAGGACTGTTTGCCCGAATGCGATCAGCCATGTCATAAACTTGTAAAATCGCCTGGGTGCGCTGGTAAGATTGGTGATTATATTTCAGGCCAATACTCTGTAGTGTCGCCAATCCCAGTATGCCAATGGAAAGCACGAGTAAAGCAATCAGCACTTCCATCATGCCCACACCTTTTTGCTGACGAGGTGCCTGTTTTTTTTGTAATTGTGTTTGCAACATAAGATTCATTGTTTTCCCCTTCTTGATCAGCATCCTACTGCCAGTGAGACAGGTGAGATTACTTTTGATCCACCCGTCGGGCTAATTCGTATTTCCCGGCCAACTTCCGGGTCCATTACTGCGTCATTGTTGCGATCGTGGCAAATTGTAAAGACTGCGGTTATCGCTCCGGGCCCAATGCCTCCACTACTTTCAAAAGTTGCCAGGCCAGAATTATCAAAACTGACGCTTGTATAAAGGTTAATTGGATCTCGCAGCGTTCGAGCGGCCGAAAGTGGTTCTCTTACCCTGAGCACATCCAGCACGCCGGGTGCCAGGGCAGGATCACGGACACCAGTAATTCTGCCGGTTGACCAGGTGCCCGCATAATTACAGCCTGTCTGAGCAGCATTAGGGACACAGACTTCAACGACCATGCTGCGCTTGAGCGCTTCACTGCGGGCAAAGTTGAGGTCTGCCAGGAATTCATTGGCCCGGGCAGTGGTGCCATGATTGAGCAAGGTCTGACGAAAGTTAGGTAAGGCCCAGGCACCAAGAATGGCGAATATTGTTAGGGTGATCATCATCTCCACGAGAGTGACGCCACGTTGCGCCCTTAAAAACCCGCCAAAACGGACAGACGGTAGTATTATGTAGATGAACGGTCTGGTACGGGGGGTAACTGACCTGATCAACGGCATAATTTGGCCGACAAAAGGAGATGATATTTGGCCCTGATGCACCGATTTTTTCGGTGCGGCAGTATTTTGTCTAAACCAAGTCTCAATCCGTCTCATATCAAAGCCTATAAAACCAAGGGTAATCTGTTTGTGTTCGTTCCTATTCAGTAATTATAGGTTTGATTTGCCGGTAGCGCCAATAGGGCCCAGTTAGAAAAGCCTGGTCTGGTCGAATTTTTAAAAAAAATTGCTTATGGCAGGGCCTGAAGTCAATATTGACAGATAATTTAGTGGCTTACAGAATAAGGCTAATAAGCACCTTGATGAAACTCTAATAACTTTATGATTTAACTGTAAAATCAATGAAATATTACGATTTACAAACAGTGTTGGTGAGGAAAAATCATCCAGGAATGGCCCGTCACCGGCATCATGCCTGGCCGTTTTCATTTTCTTGTCAACATGTTTTGATTTGACGCAGACCCATCAAGCTTTATCTCAATATGATCTGGCTGTAAGGTCTCATTTTCAGCCTGACAATGGCTATTAGTCATTAAATACACTCAGGGCAGGTAAGTATTCGCTATTCCTCTTTTATGGTCGTAGGGTTTAAGCATGAATAAACATATACATATAATAGGCGCCGGCATCATGGGTTTGATGATAGCCCGTAACTTGCTGGCCGCTGGCCGCCAGGTCACGCTCTATGATAAAGGCAAAGTCGGGGCAGAATCATCGTGGGCAGGGGGTGGCATACTTTCACCACTGTATCCCTGGCGTTACCCACAATCTGTGACCGAGTTGGCACTACGCAGTCAGACCCTTTACCCCGATTTAACCCGTGCCTTGTATAACAATACAGGCATTGACCCCGAGTTGACACAAACGGGGTTACTTGTTTTATCTGTCGCAGACCCTGGCATGGCTCAGGACTGGGCTGACCACAATCGCGTTAAAATCCGGGTAGTCGGGCCGGATCATGTGGCTGAATTAGAACCTAACCTGGCAACGACACTAACCAAACAAGCCCTGGTATTTCCAGATATTGGCCATATTAGAAATCCACGGTTGATATCGGCCTTACGTGCTGATCTTCTGGAAAATAGTTGCGAACTTCGTGAAAATACGGAAATATTGGGCATAATTTCACAAAAAAATAAACTCCAAAAATTAGTCACAACACAGGGTGATGTCAACGCAGAACAGGTGATTGTTTGCGCCGGGGCCTGGACAGGACAATTGCTAAAAGGACTGGGTCTTGGCATTCCCGTCGAACCTGTGGCAGGGCAGATGTTGTTGTATAAAGCAAAACCCGGGCTTGTAAACCATATAATCCTTAATAAAAAACGCTATCTCATTCCCCGGCGCGACGGACGGGTGCTTGTTGGCAGTACCCTGGAAAATGCAGGTTTTAATAAATTTACCACTGACGAGGCCCGCGAATCCTTGCAAAAAACGGCCCTGGAAATGGTGCCTGAACTGGCCGAGTATAATATTGAGGCGCAATGGGCCGGGTTGCGCCCAGGGTCGCCACGGGGTATACCTTATATGGGTGTTTATCCCGGCATCAAAAATTTATGGGTTTGTGCAGGTCATTTTCGCAACGGCCTGGTAATGGCGCCTGCCTCCGCAGAGTTTATGACTGCCCTGGTGCTGGACCAAAAAACAAACTTCAGCCAACCAGAATTTGCCCTTGATCGTGTAAGTTAGTGATTTTGTTCTGATATGTCTGTGAGAGGGGCAGGGTAGTCAGTTGTGATGCAAACGTTTATAATGATTCTAAATGGAAACCATTAACCCTAATCATACTGTCGAGTCCCTCAATGACTTGTTGACGGCCCATGACATCAAACCCACCAGTCAGAGGCTCGAAATAGCTCGGCTATTGTTTGCTCATCATAACCACTTTGCCGCTGAGGAAATATTTTCCATGATCAATCACGGCAGTCACAGCCAGATTAATAGTGCTTCCCAAAATAGTGTTTCCAAGGCAACGGTTTACAATACTCTCGGCCTGTTTGCTCGCAAAGGCCTGGTGCGTGAAGTGATTGCCGATCCTAACAAGGTTTTTTACGATCCCAATACCCGGCCGCACTACCATATGTATGATCCGAGCTCAGGTGAACTAACAGACATTAGTGCAGATACTGTACAAATTTCAGGTTTGCCGGCAGCCCCTTCGGGTCGAGAAGTAGAAGGCGTGGATATCGTGGTGCGTCTTCGGCGCCTGGAATAAATCAGGGAACAATCAGGAATCAATTAATCTGCCGGCGAAGTAATCACTCGCTATGGTTTGGCGCCTAAAATCCGTATACTCCCCAGCGCGCCGGAATAGCTCAGTTGGTAGAGCAGCACATTCGTAATGTGACGGTCGGGGGTTCGACTCCTCTTTCCGGCACCATATTAAATAAAATATTTAGACAAAAGCCCGATACCAGATATCTATACTGGTCATCGGGCTTTTTTATGTAGCTAGGAAGCTCTGATCAATTGTCATCTCGACCGCAGTGGAGAGATCTCAACCCACGGAACTTCTGTAGTATTAGGAAGTGACAAGATTCCTCCGCTTTGGTCGGAATGACAAACATATATTGATCAGAACTTCCTTAGCTTACTTGATGTTAATCAACGGCGTCACACTACTACCAAAAATAACCAGGGGTTTGGCGCCTTCAGTAATCGCTTTTTCCATTACGTCCAGCTCTCGCTGCCGAAGAATCTTATCGGTTAACGAGGCATCCAGGGCCCGGTTGATTTGTGATTGTTTTTTGGCAATGTCCAGTTCAATGAGCTTGGCTTCCAGTTCCTTGTTTTTGGCCACGGCCAGTTTAATCGCATTTTCGACACTGGCGTCAGTTTTAAGATTGCGTACAACCACTTTCCTGATCTGAAATACGTTTTCGTCAGCCTCGTCCAGCTTTTTTTGCAGGCTTGACTGGATGTCGTCTCGTAAAGTATCGCGATGCTTGTGAATTTCCAGGCTGTCATATTTTGCCACGGCAGAGTAGGCAGATTCCCGGGCGAAACTGCGCACCAGGTTGTAAGCCGGATACCAGACGCCCACGTTACGATCCCAGGCATTCCGGTTGGCATACTTGATTGAAAGTTCAGCGGATTGGCTCGAATCAATGGTGTAATAGATCTCGATGTCCATGTCGGATAATGACAGGTTATCCTTGGCCTTGGGTTTCATGTCGAAGAGCTCAACCGTGATTTGTTTGGCAGAGAACGGTTCAACCGATGAAGTAATCGAGGTATAAAATCCCGGCGTGATTTCTTCCAGAACCACCTTGCCATTCCAGGCGGTGCGGACGCCGACATTACCGGTTTCGATTCGACCGCAGGCCGAGATTAATAACACCAGCCCAATAATAAGTGGTAAACGTTTCATGTTTTTCTCCAGTTATACTGTTAATTTACTTCTAATAAAAAAATGACCACCGTGCCGATAACGGCAATAATGACAGATATCATAAATTTGAGTTTGGTATTGCGCGGTAATTTGGCCAGCATGCTGTAACCAAGCAGCGCCGCCAGGGCAACAATAAAAATAACTATAAAAGAGAGCAGGACGCGAACCATGTTCAGATTTCCCGGGTCAAATTGGCCCCGCATTATAACCAAATCCCCGTGCGGCGGCAGGTTTCTTTTAAAAAGATGACAAATGTATTTTAGCGGTCGCTAATGATAGAATGCCCTGCCAGTCATACTCTATTACTAGCTGTTACCCGGGTTTAAGCAAACGGTTCCTGCTGAAAGAAAAACAAGCCATGAAAAACAAAGAAAGAATCACAATGTCGATTAAAGTGGCAGCTATTCTCATATTTGTCATTCTGAGCAATATATTAGTGGGCGCTAGTTTGCCTGGTAGTGGTGACACCAGGCTCAATGAACAATGGCAAGAATTTAGCCAGAAATATAACGTCAATCGATTTGGCGATGACGGTTATTTTGTCCGCGCTATACGTCATGGTCACGGGTTATTTTACAAAACCTACGATTTCGCCTGGCGTTTCACCAGGAAAACGGCCCAATCTGAAAACAATAACTGTGGCAGCTGTCATACCCCCGAAGAGATTGCCTATAGTTTTGCCAGCTCTGATCGATACGATAACAAACTGGGCAAGCGTATCTCTTTTGAAGAACGCATTATGCGTTGTTACGTTAGCAAGCTCGATGGATTTGTACCGACGATTTACGATCCGGCTATTCGGGATATCCGTATTTTTGCGCGTTTGGTTGCCCACGACCTAAAAATTACCGAAGGGTCCCTGGTGGGGCCGCTAGCAGAATAAAAATGAAGCCCCATATGAAGCATGGCACCATCAAAAAATTAGTCAGCACCTCTGTCGTGATAACAATTCTCGGCGGACTTTACCTGGTTGCGCTTGCCAAACATGAGACCCGTGCCGCTTTTCGCGAACAACCCGTCACACTTACGATCGGCTGTAATCAAAAGTTCCAGAAATATAATTTACAAGCTGGTGATTCTTATACTTCCCCATACGTGACACAGCAAACAGGTCAAACGATACGACTCGCGGGATATTCAGAACAGGACATTCGTGCCATCCAGCGTGGCTGTAATATTATTGACGACACCCTGGGCCAGGATGCGAAACTTGATATCGAACGCTGGAACTCAAAACGTTATATTCGTGGCAAGCAAACAAGCTGTGATCATTGCCACCAGGGAATTGGTGACAAACAGAATGACAAAGGCCAGCGTCTTGTCGGTTCCTTAAGTATGGCCGCTTCCTGGAGTAATGGCGGCGATACCTATGACCGTTTCACTGGCTTGTTGTTGCCCTTCGAACTACGGCAAATGCAATGTTTTATTAATTCTTCCAATGGCTATAAACCAAATATCGCCGATGACATTATTCGTGACATCACGGCTTACAGCCGATTCCTGTCTGGCGCACTGGGTCTTAAATACCATACGCGCTATGCAGAGCAGGGCATTGATGAAGTGTCTGTTTCGATGACCGAAAAACGCGGTGATGATTATGTCCGGGGCGCTGCACTATTTAAGCAAAAGTGTGCCAAGTGTCACGGCAAAGACGGGCGTGGAACGGTGGTAAACGGTCGTGTTATTTTTCCTGCTGTGGCCGGCCCGGATTCTTTTAATAAACAATCACGCAATTATTTTAGATTTGTCTCAACTATTTTGCCCGGGTTTATTTGTCGCAACATGCCCCTGGGCCAGGAAGGAAGCCTGAAGAGTCAGGAGTGCCGCGATATCGCATTTTATATAAGTAACTTACCAAGGCCTGCCGGTGACCGGGAAGGGCCCGTGACTGCTGCCTGGCAACAAATGATGATGTTTGCCATGCCAAAATTAATCGCATTTTTTAATCCTGAAACAACATCTGCCCAAATCAATAACCTGGATAACAGCCAGAATAGTAGCCCGAAATAATGTTTAAAAAATTAATTCCGGATACAAAAATCCTGCCCAATGAATTATTGGTAGGCCTAACACTGGCGATTGTGGTGCTGCCCCAGGCGATTGCTTTTTCAACTACCCTGGCCGGTGTGCCGCCATACTTTGGAATCTACGCGGCAATATGGGGCGTGTTGTTTACCGCCTTGTTAAATCCTTCAAGCGTCTTTCATGGCGGGCCCAACAGCACCCTGTCTGCCGTAGTGGGTGTGACGCTGTTGCCAATCGCGCCACAATTCGGTGTCAGTTATATGGGTTATGCGTTAACGCTCATACTCATGGCGGGCCTGGTGCAATTATTATTTTATTTCATCAAACCGCTAGCCAGGTTACTCGACCTTATGAGCGAGGCTGTTATCAATGGCATGATTGCCGGTATTGGTTTATTCCTGATATTAAAATCTATTACTGCCTTTGGCGGCCTGCCCATTAACACAGAAGTGGAGTGGCCACTGGCCATCGCCTGGCATAATATCCTGGCGGTACTGGAAATTGGCAACATGCACGCGATCGGAATTGGCATGGTCACGCTGGTGTCAGCGATTATTGTGCGCAGTATCAAGCCGGTACGTAACTGGGGAATATTAGTCGGCATTATTGTCGGTACTATTTATTCGGAGTACCTGGGAAATCTATATGGCCTGGTCGGAGTACCTGGGAAATCTATATGGCCTGGAAAATATCCTGGTAGAACAAACTGCCGATTTTTCCGCCATTGGTTTTGTGTTTCCTTCAATGCCCTTGTTTACCCAGGAAGCCTTACCCGACATTATCGCCATCATGCCCGGTGCCGTTACCCTGGCCATGTTGGGACTTTTTCAAACCGTGGCCGCCATGCGCAGGATGAATCGAAAAACAGGCCAGCATGTGGAAAGCACGGTTGGCATCGGCACTGATGCGGTGAGTAATTGCGTACTGCCATTTTTATCAGCTTTGCCCACCTGCGCCTCTTTTAACCGTATGTGGCTCATGTATACCATGGGCACCAGGACCAGGTTCGTGGCGGTATCGTCGGCAATTTTTCTTTTGATTCTTGTGCTGGCGTTCTCGGATCTGATTGCCATTATCCCGATCCCGGCAATGGCAGCAGTAATCATGATTGTTGGCGCCAACATGATTAACTGGCAAGATATTCGACCCCATTTTTCAAACTGGCCGGAGGCGATTATTTTTCTGACTGCGTTTATTTCTGTTCATATCTTCGGATTGTTTGGTGCCGTTATTGTTGGATCGTTGCTTGCGTTAATTCACTTCAAGTGGAGTAATATTCGTCCGGACATTACGTTTAAAGAAAACGTCCTGACGATTTATGGCAGTCTTTACTACGGATCATTGCCCTACATTGAAAGCGCCATCACAAAGGCATCAGAAAGTGGTGCTAAATTCGAAATCGACTTACGAAATATTACTTATATGGATGCTGAAGGAGAGCGATGGCTAAGGGAAATGTTACAGAATAAAGAGAACAAAATCCTGCTGAGCCAGTAATTCGGTTAATTAAGCCTGTATTTTTAGCGACAAAATTGGTAAAACTAAATTAACGCGGCCTCACTTCTACGGTCACCGTGTTATCTTCTTTAATAAGAAACAAAAAGAGTATTACCTCTTTAGGTTTTAGCTCAGGCATTTCCTGGGGTAATTTAACCGTGTATTCATGAATCGGCATATCTTTGTATTTTGAATAATGGACGATATCGTCATACCAGCGATACGTTGCTGTCTTAGGTATGCTTATCGTACCCATTCCCACAGAACTCCTTCCTCGCCCGGTATTCTCACCCACACTGCCTCCCATTCCTCCGCCAGGCAAAAGGTAATCCCCGAACTGTATATCAAGAACCCAGATCGCTTTTTGTTCTGTTTCTGTGGATACCTGCACCGGGTAAGTTGTGCAACCGGTAAATGTCAGGACTATGATTACAAAAGTAAATAATTTTGTATACCAAACAAAGATATATCGATGTCGCATGCCTAGTATGCGAATACTTCTACAGTTACTGTATTATCTTCTTTTATAAGAAACAAAAATTTTATTTTTTGATCAGGTTTTAATTCAGGCATTTCCTGGGGTAGTTGCACAGTGTATTCGTGTACAGGAAAATATTTAGATTTAGTGTAATGGGCTCGTTTTTTCCAGCGATAAGTGGCAGTTTCTGGAATTTTTATGTGGCCCAGACCGACTGAGGATCTACCCCGCCCGGTATTCTCACCCACACTGCCACCCATTCCGCCGCCAGGCAAACGATAATCTCCGAACTGTATATCAAGAACCCAGATAGCTTTTTGTTCTGTTTCTGTGGATACGGTAACTGGGTAGGTAGTGCAAGCCGATAACGCTAGCAGCAAGGTAGCCGAGAAGACCAGTTGCCAGAATGGTTTTTGAAATCGGGGCTTCATGTTTTTTATATCCTTGTGTTTCTCCACTCTTCTTCTTTTTCTTCTTGATAGTTCTTCCATAATTGGGCATTGGCAGATGCATAAAAAATATCACGGCTGCCGCCATTGTCTTCAATGGATACGCCCATTTTATCAACGAAATATCTTGAATCGTGAATGTATTTGGAATTAACAGCCTCATTAAAAGGCATGCCGGATTGATTCTGATCGTAAAAGGCCTGAACCTGGGGTTCTATTTTTATACTTTTCTCATAACGGTCGTGTTCTTCCCAGGGGATAACATTGATGTCGGCTTTAACCATTTCTTCATGCATGAATTTCAGAGGTATGCGAGCAAGCTCGCTGGATTTTTCTGTTTGTTCTTTTAAATAGTAATCTTCATCAATATTTTCGGATTGATTATAGATGGCATCATCGGTGAGATTAACATCTTTCTCATACTGCATGTTTTTTTCAGGCACATTCTTGAGTTTCATAATTGTTTTTCCGGTGGAGTCTTGCGCTGGTACCAGGCGTTCCTTATACCAGCCTTCACTGCGGTAGGCGCGGTAGGCATAACCGCCTCCCACGTCTGAGTGGGCGCCGGGGAATGATTTTTCCAGACAATTTCCCGGTAGTGCCTCACTTTTATTTTTTTTGATGCTGGTGAGATCAAATAACCCCCGTTTTTCATGCTCGGCGGTCAGGTGTACGGTTCGTTTTACAAAATCACGGTCGAGATGAAAATCAAAACCAGAATCGACCATGTTGCCAGGCAGGCCAAACGAGCCAACCGTATCAAAAATCCCCAGGAAACGAAGTTCGATATCATGGAAGCCGCCATTAGTTTTATCAGGTAGCTTTAAATATTTCACCATGTTGACAAAATGACGGGCCAAGGCCGCGCCCCGGCTAAAGCCAAACACGTCCAGGTATTTTTTCTTGCGATAAATATTTTCTTTTTTATTAAAGTGGCTGACCGCTTCTTCGTATGCATCATCAATACGACTCGTGGCACCGGCACCACTAAATCCACCAAGGAATAAAGTGCCAGCAGTTGAGCCCACGCCAATTTTGTAATAGCGATCATTGTTCGTGCACTCAATACCGTCTTTATTGGTATACGATTCAAAATTATAAAAATCAAATAACTTGGCGATATTGCTCTCGTTACCGTTTGGTATATCTTTGTTTCTATTATTACCAGTACCATCAAAAAAGACACCAAAACAGGTGCCACCGCTGTAAACAGGAATTCTGTTTGCTTTGCCCTGTTTGATGCTGGTTTTGGATTTAGTTGGGTTGTTCTCGGCCATTAGAATTTCCTAGTCGACAGCTTGCAGGTCTGAGACATCTAACTCAATTTCGTTATCAAGAATTTCAAGCATGTATTTCGCGTTTGGATTGGTGCAACGAATAAAAGCGGTGCCATTTTCATCGGTTTTGCCTTCGCGAATGACTTTGCCATCCCGTTTTAATTTAAATTTCTCATTGGGGTAACAAGCACTATCAGCCTCCGGGCCATCGCAAATTTTTAGCTCGTAAGTAGCCGGCATCAGTAGTAGCGGGGAGCTTGCCGGTGCGCCATCCGCCATGGCTACTTCAAATACGTATTTTAATGCGCCTTCGTCACCGCTCTTGATGTCCTGGTCAAGATCTTTCTCGGCATCGTCAACACTGCGGGACCACGGGAAGGCGTAGTTACCGGGCCCTTGTGTCAGGGTGATGGATTTAGATTCGACTTCCTGTTGCTGGCCATTATCATCAATCTCGTAGACTGTTAATGTTGCCTTGTCGCCGGCTGCGCATTCTTTTGCCTTAAAAAGTTGTTTAACTTCCTGACCCGGTTTAAAGCGTTCCTGGCTCCACTTCAGGCTGGTAAAATTCTGGTGAATTTTTTTCGGCACAAACACCTTGGGTTTGCCGATAACATCTGGCTGGCTGCCACCACCTTTTTCTTCAAATGCCAAATCAAATGTATTGGCGATAATAATATCTTTTTCATCAATTTTTCTGTCTTCAATCGTGCCTTGCCTGGTTTCGCCCAGGTCGGTAGTGAGGGTGTACTTGGCCCCGTCCATAAGATCGAGATGTTTTGGCAAGGTCTCAATAAACTCGTCGGTGAGGCTCAACTCCAGGTTATGGGTGTCCGGTGTTTTGCTTTCGGTTTCAATCCAGGGTAATTCACCTGGATCCAGGGCCGCAAGCGGTCCAGCGTTTAAACTGGGCGCACCGCCAATGTCATAACTGGTGTTGCCATTAAATGTTGTGCCGCTGGCACCGTTAAGGGTGACTTTTTTGCCATAGAGTTTGACGTTGCCCCCGGAATCGATTTCCAGGCCGCCGCCATTTTGACCAATTTTTATGGACCCGCCGCCCTTACCGGTAATGGCCAGCTTGTTAGGCGATTGAATGACCAGGCTACTATTCTCAACACTAATAATTTGATCGCCTTGCTTGATGGTCAGGCGGGCATTTTTTTGGGCACGCCAGGTGGTGATTTTTTCTGCCCGTTGTTCAATATTTTCCTTGGCGGTGTGTTTGATATTTTTTTTAGCGGTATGAACATGGTCGGTAGCGGCTTGCGCATAGATGTCTTTATTTTTTGTGGCCAGGTTTGACTCGTTTTCGACAATTTCGGTGCGATCATTACCGTGTTTTTGGGTGATGGTATCACCGGCATCAACGAGCATGGTTTTTTTTGCATAAACTGCGAGGGCGCCATAGGTGCAGGCAAGGCGTATTTTATGGCCCTCGTTATTGGCATCGAGCCGGAATAAATTGAATGGCTCGTCAACATCCCCTTGTTTTAGTTCGATACGCTCTTGTCCGGTTGTATCATCGAGCAACCACTCGTTATCCGACGCCGTGCGCAAACGATTTTGGGCCGGGTTGTCACTGTTAATTGGGCTGGGTGTTTCCGGGTTTGGCAGTGTGCCCAGGATAACCGGACGATCCGGGTCGCCATCGATTGAGCCCCATAAAACTTCGGTGCCACCTGTAAGCGGCAAATGTAAACCAGTGGCAGTGCCACCTTCACCGGGGCCACCGCCATAGGATTGCGCCTTGCGAATAAAAGGCGTGGCCTGGGTCGGCCGGCTTGGCTCAAGATCAAAAACATTGCGCAGACGCAACCGACCCCTTTCATCCAACAGGGCATAATCGCCGTCGTTTTCAACGCGGGCAGTGTAAACCGTGGGCAGGACAGGTTTGCTTGCCGCTGGTGGCCTGTATGGTTTTTCCCGGCTAATGAGTTTGACAGAGTTGGTATAGCTTAAGTCAGTGCCATCGCCTTCAATCTCGGCGCCGGCCCGTTGAATTATTTTATGACTCATCTCGACAACAAGATAATCACCGGAATACCGGGTTAAGTCGGGGTGCTTAAAGGAGAAGGCCATGCCAGGGGCAAGCGATGCCACGCTGCCATCCAGTAGATACTGATCTGCTGCCACCGCGTTTCGTTCATTTTCTGTCTCGGCCCGGATACTGGCGGCCTCGATTTGTGTTTGGCCGGAACCATAAATCACGTCCGTATCATTGCTGTCTTTGCCAGGAATATCACCCGCCAGCAGGCGCACTTGTGGTGTCATGTCATGCCAGTCATGGAGGGCGGTTCGCCGGGGACGAGCGCCAGATGTTTTACCAAAACGGTGAAAGCAGGCCTGGGCCCGTTTTGATCCAGATTCGGTCCCAGTTGGCGGTATCAACGGAATCGCCCCCAGGTCGACATAGGGAAAATGACTATTGTGGTCTGTAAAGCGAACAATATCCTGACCGTTTTCACAGTCAAACCAGTAACTAATACCGTTATCGCTGAGCAGGCGCTGAATAAAGGCCAGGTCAGTTTCTTTATATTGAACGGTGTATGGCAGCATCGGGTAGAGTCGATTAAGCTGCCATTGAATATCGGCCTGGTCGATATTGTGTCGAGCCAGGGTCGCGTTAACCAACTCAACCGCACTCATGCCCCGGATGACACGATGATCAGTTTGCAGGCTGAGTGACCACAAACGGGGTCGCAGGGTTATCTCGATACGCAATTTATTTTTTGCGTTCAGCCCTTTTTCTTCAACCTGGGTGATAATACCAGCCCAGTAATGAGCACCATCATCGCTATCGATTGCCTGGCATGATGCCTGGCTACCCAGAAAAGCCCCAGGATTCGTGCCGGGCTCAGTTAGAAAGAGAATTCTGGTTGTAAAACACGCCGAGATGGCATCGGAGGCATGCAGGCTGATAGCCGTTTGTTTGGCGCCAGCGATAACAAAATGTATTTTTGAAGAGGCGGCGTCCATGCTTGTCGTATTTTATGTAAGTAGAGTTGTGAATATATTGTGATCATAAATTTGAATAAATATTTAGCGCCAAAGAGTCTCGGTATACCCAAAGAACCTCAACACTGAGAATGAATGGCAAAAAAATACTATAACATACCGGCATGAATGAGGCGTTAGCGTGATCCACACTATGGAGAATATGGAACTTTTTAACAACTATCTCCATTAATTTCTTGAACTACCATGCCTTTCGATGTTTCAATCGGTGCCCGGACCTAGATTAAAACCATAACTTTAATACATAAATAGATCAATCATGAATATAAAAACAGGCAAGGCCGAACTCCATACTTATATACTTTTGGCGCTCATCACCACTATTCTATTTTTACCTGCAATCGCCAAAGCCGAAGCAGACGCTAAACGCTCTCTTCGTTATGGCTTAATGGTCGGCACTTCCAGCATGAAAGTCGACGACCCTGACGGCAAAACAGCTGATACCACCGAATTCAGTTTTCCGAATATATTGCTGGTTAGTGATTTGACCCGGGACAAGCGTTTATTTATCAATATGTTCGGCCAGGCTGCCACCCTGGACGCAAGCCCCACCGAAATCGGCCAGGATATTACCCGAATTGGCGCCACGGGCATGTTGCAGTTTGCATTTTTTGATAAAGCCGTGTGGCTGGGCGCAGGCCTGGGTGTTGTCCAGGAAAAATTCGAGTCACGTCATAGAGTAACTGAAAACGGGTATAGGATTGTAGGCTCAGAGCGGAAGGACAGGACTGAAATAGCCGTACCCTTCCTGATCGGGGTATCAACGCAATATTCCATTAACCGGGATCTCGATATCGGCCTGCATTTGCAATATGAAGCGCCTTTACGGGGAGATATCAATGTATTGTCGGCTTACGCTTATCTCCTGTATTAAACTCAAAGGTTTAAACATAATATTGCACTATTTTATTTAGGGTTAATAATGCCTGGGTTTAGGCCAATTTTTTCTATTTTATATCATCGCTCCACTTATCCCCTAAAATCAACCATTGGTCGCGACGACATTCACCATCTGGTCGGTCAAACTATTTAGTTAGTCCATGTGTTGTTTTGCCGGCCCTGCGAGTGATATATTGGCCAGTCCACGCTCAGGTTAGCGCATATTCTGATCCGGGCAGTTTTGGTTTAAGGGGCTATCTACACAGACTGGCATGTTGGTTATCACAACAGATTTGTGGTGGATTCTCACTGGGTGAAGGCCGACGTTTTTCGGTCCTGTTTTTTTGGTCCAACAAGGAATTAGTCAAAATTTAGAATGTCGGAAGACTTAATCGTTACCCGTAAAAAACGGGCGCTTTCGGGTGACATGGACACTAAAAATTATTCTGCAACTGAGGAGCTGGGTTTCGAGGATTTCGAAGCCATGGCAAAGGCCGTCTTGCGCCAGCGAAAAATATCAGCAACAGTTTTAAATCATCTTACCCCCCAGTTTGCCGAGCACGATAAGCTCAAACAAAATCAACCTGAAAAACAGAGAGTAGATAAAAACAAGCCACCTAAAAAACAAAGTCCACAAGAAAATACACTACAAATTACGGAACAACAGGAAATCACGGAGCAACAGGGCGCGTTACACCCAGGTTCATCTGGCCAGCCTGGCGACGTAATTGGTATTGACGCAGATGTTTTTGACTCCGTCCTGATTGGCCTGGCCCAGTTAATAGATGGCCAACGCCGATTTGCAGATGAATTTGGCCTAAAACAGGATTTGGTTTTTTCCACCGACCTGGCTGATATTCAAAAACGTGGCAGTAGTGCAGTTTTGCGTGATTGGTTAACCGGAACAAACCCGGATGCGTCTTCACAACTAGATGCACTTTTTGAAGATTTGGCGTTTCACCAGTCATGCTTGTTGGCATCATTGGATACAATTACCAGGCGGACGATTAAGTATCTCGGACCAGAACTTACGGTAAAGGGCGTGAGCGGTTTATCGAAACTAGGCCCGATCTGGCCCCATTATCGCAAAAGAAATCGAAAAATTGCTGCTGATCAGCAAGCCCGTTACAAGGTCATTATTGCACCGGGCGTCGCATTTGGTTACGCCAAGGCAAAAGAGAAGATGCTAAGAAAATCGATGAAAAAATCAGTAAAAAATAAACATTAAGCAGTACCCGGGAGGAAATTAGTTCATGCAGTATGGTTCCAGAAACTTTGTATATATCCTGATCTTATTAACAAGCGGGCTACTGTCTGGTTGCGCCGGACTGGTCAGGCTGGATGTAGAATCAACCACAGATTTAAACAGTGTTAGTGGCACGCCTTTGCCAGTGGTGGTGCGTATATATTCCCTCGAGGATGATAATGCGTTTAACAACGCAGATTTTTATGCCCTGTGGAAAAAGGATGAAGAAGTACTGGCGCGCAGTCTTATCCTGAAAAAAGAAGTCGTCATTCAACCGGATACAACGGAGCGTATTGAATTTCCTTACGATAGCAAAATGCGTTTTATTGCTGGCGTAGCAATTTTCCGTAATCCCAGCAAATCCCAGTGGCGTTTTATCGAGGCAATACCCAATAACGTGATCTCAAATGCCTGGCAGCAGGTTTTTTCAGCGTCATTTGGGCTGCGGTTGAGCCAAAACAAAATCGAAGTAGTTGATTAGAATTTTGCTGACTGAATTTTGTTGGCAGAAGTATGACGCTATGTAACTAGCAAAACGAGCAACAAAACATGAAAGCTTTAAAGCCATGAAAGATATAAAACAGGTTGTCTGGACCGAAGGTATGTTGCTGGGTCAGCAGCATTTTCAGTTATGGGATCGTTATACCCATGCCCGTCAGAATTTCCAGAGAGAAACCATTGCGCCATTATCCTGGGGCCTGGTGTCGGTAGATATCGATCATGATGCGCTACAAAATGGGCAATTTCAGTTAAGTGATTATTCTGTCATTTTCCCCGATGGCACTATTGCCGCTAATGGCCCGGATGAGGCGCCTATATCCTGCAAACTCAAGGCCGATGCTGATGGTAAGGCGTCTGTCTACTTGTCCGTTCCTGCCAATAGTACGGTATCGGGTATCTCGGGTTACCGGGAGTCGGCGCAATTACCAGGCAATATCGGACAGTACCAGGAAGTCACAGACGAATATGATCATGCGCGTACTCGGGAGGTATTGTTAAGCAGCCCCCACGTACAGTTATTGACTGATGCCGAATCCCGTGATGCCTTTGTCTCTATTAAGTTAGCGCAACTCATTGCCGAAGGTGATGACCGATTTCGCATTGATGAAACTTACATACCACCGCTGGCGCGAATCCGGGGTTCTGTAGCGCTACTGACAGTAATAGACCGACTGCTGGAAGTGATGCGCGCCAAAATACGCGCATTGTCTGAGCGCCGCCGTCAACGCAACGAAAATGTCGCCGAGTTCAGCAATGCTGATGTGGCCCATTTCTGGTTGCTTAACAACCTTAACAGCACGGTACCGGAGTTGAGTTTTTTGCGTGACCAGTCGGAACACCACCCTGAACGACTATATATAGTACTGAGTCATCTGGCCGGTAGCCTGTGCACATTTTCACTCAACCACAGCGTCGAGGGTTTGCCCCGCTACGTACATACCGAGCTGGGCAATGTATTTAAAGGCCTGGAATCGTTGTTACGTGATTTAATTGACACGGTCATTCCGTCAAACTTTTCCACGATTCAGTTGCAACGGGAAACAGACTCGCTTTACTCGGCATCACAATTTGACTGGCAGGTGCTGGACTCAGCTACTTTTTACCTGGCCGTGAAAATAACCAGTGAAGATAAAAATTGGGTTGAGAAATTTGAAAAACTGGCCAAAATGGGTTCACGTGACGCCATCGAGATGATTGTCAGCTCGGCCATGCCTGGTGTACGGATTCGCCATGAGCATCGCCCACCCAGCCAGCTACCTATTCGCAGTAAATTTGAATACTTCAGGGTCGACAGTAGTGGTGAATTCTGGGATGCGGTAACCGGCTCCGGCACGGTTGCTTTGTATGTGCCACAAACATTTGCCGGTGCCACTGTAGAATTAATGTGCGTACAGGATAAATAATGCCAGTTAAAAATGGAACCGTGGGCGACCAGGATAACCCGTTGCTTGAAAGTTGTAGCAACTTGTTCTCCCTGGCCGTGCCTCTGGCTACCGGTGATCGTGGTGCGAATCTTACTGATGATTATCGTGAGAAAATTCTTTCCGCCTTTGCAGAACTGGAAAGGGAAAGTTTTGAAAAACAACTTCCCTCCAATGATGTTAATGAAGCCAAGTACGCACTGGCTGCCTACATTGATGAGCGTGTACTAAGCTCGTCCTGGCACGGCAAAACAGACTGGATGGGTCGTCCGTTACAGCTGGAATTTTTTGGTGACCATCTTGCCGGCGAAGGGTTTTATGAGCACTTGAAAAAATTGCGTCAGTCCGGGGAGCGGAATCTTGCTGTGCTGGAAGTGTATTACGTTTGTCTACAAATGGGATTCGAGGGCATGTACCGAATGCGCGGGCCAGAACAATTGCTGGCGCTGCAAGTTGATGTCCGGTCGCAAATTAATGACTACCGTGGACGACCAACCAGAGAGATATCCCCCCATGGTGTGCCCGATATTGGCTTGCTCGAGACTGTCGGCCGGGAAGTGCCTTACTGGGTGATTGGTATTGTTACCGTCTCGGTACTTTTTTTTGGCTACATAGGATTCGCCTATACGCTTGATAGTCGCACAGAAGGCACAAGATCTTTTTTAAAGGCCAAACATCAAGAATTAATTACCAGCACTACGAAAACCAAACGCCAGATAAGTTGGGAAGCAGCACGCAAGGCCATTGAAGATCAGAAGAAATCTTCATCAGGGGATACAAGCAGAACGCCGATAAACAATCCGGCAGAGAATATTTAAATGTTTAACGGAAAAAATTTGCCAACAAAAATAACAGGGACGGTTTGCTTTAAATGGGCAAAGTAATCTCAATTCTGAAAAAACTTTTAATCAGCCGTTTCGGATCCATGGCCGCTGGCCTGTTGCTGGCATTACTGCTGGTCTGGTTTGCCGGCCCCTATGTCGGCTTAAAATCTGTTTCGCTGCGCCTGATTGTAATTGCCGTTCTCCTGACTTTGTTCTTTCTTTACGTGGCATTTAAATGGGCCATGGACAAGCGCCGCGGCAAGCGTCTTGAAGAAGATCTGGAAGATGCTGCCATGCTTGGTACCAGTGCTGGCCATGAAGCAGACATAGAAAACCTGCGCAATCAAATGCACGATGCCATTACATCACTGCGGGCTTCGGAACTGGGTTCGGCGCGTAGTGGTAGCGCGGCACTTTATGCATTGCCCTGGTATATGATTATTGGGCCTTCGGCCGCAGGTAAAAGCACTATTCTGAGAAACTCCGGGTTGAATTTTCCCTACTCAAATCATGACCCCAGGGGTATCCAGGGAGTAGGCGGCACCCGTAATTGTGACTGGTGGTTTTCCGACCAGGCGATTTTTCTTGATACCGCCGGTCGTTATACGACAGAAGATGAAGATCGTGAAGAGTGGTTCGCATTCCTGGACATGCTGCGCAAGAACCGCAGCAAACAACCGGTCAACGGTATTTTAGTTGCAGTAAGTATTGCTGATCTGCTGACCTGCGATAGTGAGGCCGTTGAGCAGCACGCCAAGGTAATACGCGATCGTATTGACGAACTCATTGGTCGTCTCGGTTTGTTATTTCCAGTCTATGTCATATTCACCAAGTGCGATCTTGTTCGTGGTTTTGGTTCTTTTTTTGAAGACCTTGGCGAAGAAGATCGTGAGCAAGTTTGGGGATCAAGCATGCTGGCGTTTGATCAGGGAGACAAGATCGAGCCAGGCGAAAGTTTTGCCAGGGCTTTTCAATCGCTCTACTCACGCCTGTGCACACATCGATTGCATAAATTGGGGCTTGAGCGAAACGTAACGCGCAAGGCCCAGATTGTGGATTTTCCAAACCAGTTTCACAGCGCCTCTGCCCGTCTCGAAGAATTTATTCAGCAGGTATTCAAGAAAAACCCTTATTCAGAAACACCAATTTTCAGTGGCTTTTACTTCACCAGTGGCGCCCAGGAAGGCGCACCCATTGAGCGCGTGGTCGGTTCCCTGGTAGAAGCATTTGGTACCGCTGGTTCAGTGCCAGATGCTGAAACAACAAGAGAACAAAAACCGTTTTTTATCCACCGACTGTTAAAAGATGTGGTATTGCCGAATAGTCGCCAGGCCATTCGCAACAGGAAAATGGCATTTCGTACTCGCTGGTTAAAGCGTGCGACTATCATCACATCTCTCGCTGTTATGGTGGTGAGTTTAATGGGTTTTAGCGCCTCGTTTGCCAGTAAAATGTTGTTGATTTCAGACGTCCAAAAAAGTAGCGAACGTTTAACCAAAACACTGGTTGATCCGGACTCTGAGCTGCAGCTTATCCTCAAGCGTTTGGTTTCATACTATGGTGTAACCTCTGAGCTTTGGTCTGAGGAAGAAGAAAAAGTCAGCCTGTATAAGCCGAGTGGTTTTGAAGAACCACTGGCAAAAAATTTCCTTGTTGGTATGGAAACCATGTTTCTTATGCCTGTGGCGCTGACACTGGAAGCAAGCATGCAAGCCTATGTCCAGGACGTGAAAGTACGCAACGCAAATTTGAATGGCGCCAAGCCGGTTGTGACTGCCAGGAAAAGTCGTCGTACGGCACGTGCCTATGAAGCATTGAAATTATATCTTTACCTGACAACACCGGAAGTCGTGGAAGATGATTCACTGGCAGAAACATTTTCCCGTGTCTGGATCAGCACCATGAAGGAGCAGGGCTTGAGGCTTGACGAAATTGATACTGATCAACTTCGCTCGATGGCTTCATACTATGTTAATCATATGAAAGTGCCTGCTGGCAAACCATTACATGCCCGGGCCTGGAACCTGGATAATAAATTGATCGCCAATGTTCGAGCGGCAATCAGGGAAGTTCCCAGCGCTGAAAGATATTACGCAGATATGCGTGATATTGGTTCACGAAAATACGAGACGGTAGATTTAATTAATCTTCTCGGTGGTCACCCCCGGGGAATGCTGGTTGGTAAACACGCAATTCCTGGCATTTTTACAAAAAAAGCGTGGCAAGAATTTGTCTGGCCGTATATTAAAAAATCCAAAGAATCATCCAGCAGTACAGACTGGGTAATGGGCGCCCGGAATGAGATTGAAGAGAATGAGGGGCAAGCCCGCGAACAACTTGTTCGCCAGCTCCGGGAATTATATTTTGCTGACTACGCTGAGGAATGGTTCGCATTACTGGGAAATGTTTCAGCACGACGTTTTGATTCATTGCGAGATGCTTCTTCCCAGTTACAACAAGTTGCCAAGGCCGATGGCCCCATTACCGCATTGTTTAAATCTATAAAAGAGAATGTGGAAATAATCGACCCAGACGGCTCTTTCATATCTTTGAGCGAAGGTGAGGGAGATAAAACCGGTGTTGGTCTGGAGTTAGTGCCAGAACTCAAGGTTCATTTTAAATATTTACAACGTATGGCTAACAATGGTTTAAGCGGGAAAGAAGGGTCCTGGTTGCCAATTTACCTCAAGTCACTGGAAGCCATTCAGGAAGACATCGCCAGGCTGGCGACATCCAGCGACGTCGCCCGCGATACACGCCAGTTTGCTGCCAAGATTATGGATGGTGATACCGAAACCGAACTTTACCGCAGCTGGCTGACTATCAATCATTGGCTGGAAGACCTTGATACCCGTACCGCCCAGGCCCTGGCAAGTATCCTGCGTGCACCGATTAAAAATGTTTGGGGCACGATGACAGTTGTTGCCCAGCGGGACATCCAGAGTATCTGGAAAAACCAGGTCCGACTTACCTTCAATGAGTCACTCTCAAACCGTTACCCTTTTACTCGTGATGGCAGAGATGCAAGCATGGGCGATCTGGTTGAATTCTTTAAACCTCGTAGTGGCATCTTCTGGAGTTTTATCAATAAAGACTTGCGCCCTTTCATCGAGAAGCAGGGTAATGAATGGCGGCCACGCAAGTGGCTGGGTATTGGCCTCGCATTTGAGCCAGACTTTCTGAAAGTCATTAGCCATACAGCACGGGTTACTAACAGCTTTTTTAGTTCCGATGATTCTCAACCGCGATTGTCATTTGGCGTTTATCCGTTTCCAAATACCCAGCTAAGTGAATCTACTATTAATGTCGATGGTGCGAGTTATCGTTATCGAAATGGCCCCCAGGAATGGCGGAAATTTAACTGGCCCGGTCCATCACCAGGTGCACGGATACAGGGAATCAGGACAGGCTCTATAAGTCGCGGTGAGATTTCTGCTGATGGTACCTGGGCATGGCTGCGATTACTCGACAGGGCCAAGAAACAGGGGTCATCATCGGGGACTTCATTTCTTGCTTCATGGAGTATTCGTGATAATGCGGGACAGCGTATACGTGTGCGATTTCGTATTCGCCCGGATCGTCATAACAATCCCTTTAAGAAAAATATTTTACGTGGCTACCGGTTGCCCGGCACAGTTTTTCCAAAAACGGAAATTGCCGATGCACTGGATATAGAAAATAAAAACCCGGGATAGGTTAACTATGAGCGTAATGTCACTTTTTTCCAAAAAAACAAAACAGCCCGTTGAGCAGCCAACAGAAATGTTGACTGGTTTTTTCGGTAAGCTGCCTGCCCGACCGGATTTTGTCAGGCATCAAACAGGACACCCGGCAATTAAACTGCTGGACCAGTGGATCCACGAAGGTATCGCTTACCTGGTGAGACGTTTTCCAGGGGACTGGAAAGAGCGGGTATCCGGGTTCCCGGCAATTAATTTTTATGTAGCTGGCGAGAGGAGTGGTGCAGTTATTAGTGGTGTCATTCAGCCAAGCCATGACAATACAGGCAGGCATCACCCAATAATAAATTTTTCTATGTTAAAAAACATGAGCCCGGCGTCAATTTTGCCTTTGGTACCTTTTCATTACGAAGATTTTTATTCCGCTGCCAACGTACTGGGTAATGGTGCCAGTGAATCATTGTCACTGGATGCTTTTATCGAAAAAAATATCCAGCTTACATCGGAATTACCTGACTTGAAGGACAGTGATTGCTCGCAACGCAGATCAGAGGTTTTTTCTGAAACAACAATGAAATCTTTATGGGCCGATGTATTGCCTGAATTTGATCAATCCAGGCGATTAACTTTTATTCGCGACATGACTCAAACGCTTAGACTGGCAGCCAATCGCGGTCCCTTGCGTACCGCCTGGGGTATTCGCTTCCCCCTGGGCACGAAAGATCAGCGCAATACCGAAGTTTCATTCTGGCTAAGCCTGGTCATTAGTTACGTGGGTGATGAGAAATGGCTGCCCCATGTATTCTGGTCCGAAAATGGCGAAGGTTTAATGGCTGCATTAACAGTTTATTTCCGTGCGCCAGGCGCTTCGAGTTTTGCCCAGTTAGTTAGCCCCGAATGTGATGAGGGTGGAGTAGTTGACCTGGTAAGGCGACCGCTTGAGAATATGCCCGAAGTATCAGAAGCAAATCTAAAAGATCTTGCAGATGGTCAGGAGTTGAATCTTGAACAAGGGTTGCACGCCTGGGGACGATCATGAACAAACCAGCTGAAGCAATAGCGGAAACGTCCGCAACAACAGATGCAGACAATGGTAATTCCGAATCTATGCAACAAGAAAATCCATCTCGTGCGTTGCCCGACTGGGTACAAAAAATTGCCGAACCTATTGTCGGTGGTGCTGGTGGTGCCGGTGAGGATCCGCGTTACTCGGATCGATTTAGCGCAATCAAAACCGAGATCGATAAACTAAGCGGCGCTGATTTCAAAGTTGTAATCGATTCTTCTCGTGAATTGTTACAGCAAGAGGGCAAAGACCTGCGGGTCGCCGGTTACCTGTTAATGGGCACCCTATTTACTGAAGGCCTTAAAGGCATGGCCGATGCCCTGGAAAGTTACAGCAGTATCATTGAAAATTTCTGGGATAATTGTTTTCCTGCCCGTGAGAGTGGGCGTTTGCAATCCTACGCATGGCTGAACAATGATCGAATGAGTAGTTACATCCGCCAGATTAAGAGTGGTGCCCTCGATCTGGAAGAATTGGAAGCACTCAATGCCAGCCTTGAACGCTTGCACAAACTGGCAAACCAGAAACTGGGTGACGAGGCCAACCGATGGAAGAGTCTTGGCGACTGGACTACCAAGGCGTTGACGGAGAAGAAGGCGGCACAGGCAAAACTGGCTAAAGACCAGCAAGCACAGGAAGAACGACTTAGCCAGGCCGCTTCTATTGACGGCGCCATTACAGATGGCAAGGCCGGCGAACTAATTTCAAAGTTGGCGAGTCATTTTCGTGACCAGGGCGAACTTAGTCGTGCCATTGGGGTGTTGCGGGTCTATCGATGGGGTAATTTGAAAACGCCACCCAATGAAAACGGTACCACCCGTATTCCGCCACTGCGACCTACAGCCCTGACCGAATTACAGTTATTACAGACCAATAGTGCGGCACCGGTAGAAATTTTTAACCGAAGCGAAGCATCATTAATGGAACCGGGCGGGCAATGGAATATGGATTTACAGTTAATCGCATTTCATGCGCTGAAGGCCATGAAAGCTGAAGAAGCGGCGCAAATGCTTGAAAATGAGGTGTTTGGGCTGCTCAAACGGTGTCCTGATCTGCAAGACTTGTGTTACGATGGCGGCACTTCGTTTGCCGGAGCAGATGCCAGGGAGTGGCTGGAAGAAATTGGCAGTTCCCGAGAAGGCGGTGGCGGACCAGAAATTGGCGCTGTTCATACCGATGAAATAAAAAGCATCATAAAAGCGTCCCATAAAGAGGCTAAAAGCGGTAGTTTGTTAGAAGGGATAAATATCCTGAAAGATTTGCCTGACGATAGCGGCAGGGAACGTTTTGTAAAACGCCTGGAAGAGGCGCGTCTTTGTGCCAAGGCTAAAGAGCCTGAAATGGCAATGACCATACTTGAGGATATTGACAAAAATATAGAAAACAGGGAGTTAGCACAATGGGAGCCAGCACTTGCAATTGATACCTGGCGGTTATTAAGTTCAGCAATCAAGCAGGTGTTACCGAAGGCCGATGTTAGCCAAAAACCCCAACTTGAGAAGAAGCTTAAAGAGATTCATGCTGCAGTCTGCAAAATCGATTTGCAGGAAGCAGTCCGAATGACGAGCCTTAAAAAGGCGAAAGGAGCATAAAATGGCAGATAGTTTTCAGAATGAAATACCAAAAGCACGCGTCAACATCACCCTTGATGTTGAAACCTATGGCTCAAAGAAGAAACTGGAATTACCACACAAAACTTTGGTGCTCGGCGACTTCAGTATGTCAAAAAAAGCCAGGCGGGTTGGCGAACAGGAACGAATCAATATTGATAACAATAACATTGAGCAGGTCATGAAAGATCTGGCGCCCGTTGTTAATTATACGGTTCCCAATAAAGTTGCTAACGATGGTAGTGAGATTAAGGTCGACCTGACTTTTGAAAACTATAAATCTTTCCACCCGGAACAAATTGCCAAACAGATTCCTGAATTAGCAGGTATGCTGGCCATGAGAAATTTACTCAAGGATTTGAAATCAAACTTGCTTGATAACACAGGCTTCCGGAAGGAGCTTGAAAAAATTGTCAAGAATCAACCAGAGCTTGAGAATCTTAAAAAAGAACTTGAAGCGATCGCACCAATTACGGTCGAAGATAAAAACGAAGCGACAGAGTAAGAAAGAACGAAACCATTTATTCACAGATCTGTAAAAACAGTATCTGCTTGAAGGAGGAAGTAAATTATGGCCAAAGCAACCGCAAAAACAAAACCCAAGCAGTCGGTCGCTGCAAAAGAGAGCAGCGACAGTGTCTATGAGCGTTTATGCGAAAAAATCGATATTAAGCCGCTCAGCTCCAGTATTGCGATTAATTCATTCAGTGATGCCAAGAAAATGGCAGATGCGCCATATGAAGAACGCCTGACAGCAGCTATTAATGTTTTCCTGGAAATGGTTGGTAAGTCTGGCACTACAGTCGATCGTATCGATCGAAACCTGCTGGATCTTTTCATTTCCCAAATAGACAATACGCTTAGTAAGCAGCTTGATGAAGTCATGCATCATGAAAAGTTTCAAGAAATTGAATCTTCGTGGCGCAGTTTAAAATTCCTGGTTGATCGTACTGATTTCAGGTCAAACTGCAAAATCGAGTTGCTTGACATCTCTAAAGAGGATCTTCAGGACGACTTTGAAGAAGCCCCTGATACGACACAGGCGGGATTATTCAAACACGTTTATATTCAGGAATATGACACTCCCGGGTGGTGAGCCGATCACATCAATGGTTTCAAACTTCTCGTTTGATAATTCTCCCCGGGATATTGGCATGTTGAGCGAAATCGCCAAGGTTTCTGCTGCTGCCCATTGCCCGTTTTTAGGGGCAGTCGGCGCTAATTTCTTTGGTAAAAAGGATATGTCCGAGGTTGTTGGCGTTCATGATTTAACCAACTATATGGATAGGTCAGAATTTCTGCGTTGGAAATCCTTCCGCGAATCTGATGATGCCCGTTATATTGGCCTGGTGACGCCACGCTTTTTATTGCGCATGCCTTATGGTACAGACAGTAATCCCATACGTGAATTTAATTATGAAGAAACGGTACGGGATGAAACGTCGGAAAAATACCTGTGGGGCAATGCCAGTTTTGCATTTGCCGCGAACATGGCCCGTAGCTACAAGGAAAACGGCTGGTGTGTACAGGTTCGCGGTCCGCAATCAGGCGGGAAATTAGAGAATCTTCCGATTCATACTTATGATGTAGGTCGTGGCAAACAAGCCAAGATTCCAACTGAGGTATTGCTGCCGGAAACCCGTGAATTTGAATTTGCTGACCTGGGTTGAGTTATTACAAGAATAGTGATTATGCCTGTTTCTTTTCTGCCAACTCAGCACAAAAACCAACCGAGTATGACAGCAAGGAAGCAACGGCGAATAGTCGTATTAATTCCCGTTTACCGTACATATTCCTGGTATCCAAAATTGCCCATTATCTAAAAGTACTGCAACGCGAAAATATTGGCTCCAATAAGCCGCGGCAAGCACTTGAGGAAGAATTGAATGTTTGGGCGCAAACACTGGTTACCGAAATGAAAGATCCTGATCCAGCGCTGATATCAAAACGCCCATTGCGTAAAGCGAATGTATCTGTGCAGGAGATCCCGGAAAACCCGGGGTTTTACAAAGTTGGCCTCGCGGTAATGCCGCATTTCCAGATAGAAGGCATTGATGTGAGCCTGTCCCTGGTTGCGCAATTACCTAAGGGAAAATAATTCCAGGACAAAAATAACCGGTAACAATAGTTTACGTTTTAATTTTTTACAGTTTGAAGTAATGAAGCAAGTGAAGGCAAGTGAGGCCGGATAAGGGTTTAGACCTGGATCGGCAAGGACAGCCCAACTTCTGGGTTTTTAAGTTTATTTTAATTTTTTGATGGAGGTATACCATGGCAATTCCCGCATATATGAAGTTAACCGATGACCAGAATTCAGAGATTGCTGGCGGCGTTCAGATCGCTGGCCGTGAAGGCACGGTAGAAGTTTTATCGTTTGATCACTCAGTACGCATTCCAACAGATCCGCATTCAGGCGCGTTAACTGGCACACGCAAGCATGAATCACTGAAGATTCTGAAAAAGTTTGATTCGGCTTCACCTTATTTGTACAAGGCTTGTTGTACTGGACAAACATTGAAGAAAGTTACAATAAGCTGGTATGAAATTAATGATAGCGGTAGTGAAATGGAATATTTCACCCATGAGCTTGAAGATGTCAAAGTTACTTCAGTAAGCCCGATCATGCATAACGTGAAAGATATTGATAAAGAACGTTATCCGCACCTGGAAGAAATTTGCCTGAGATATGCCACCATTAAGTGGATATATAAAGATGGCGGCCTGGAATATAGCGATTCCTGGAACGAAAAGGCTGACGGCTGATAAGAATGGATAATGCGTGCCCTTGTCTCAAGGGTGCGCGCTTATTCTATCTTCCCTGAAGAAACACTGCGATGTCGTTTGCGCTGTTTGATGTGCTTAGTGTCCGGTTTATGGACGGCCGTCCGGTCGATTCTGTAGATAAGCTCAATGCACAATCCAGAAGCATCCAGGATCACCTTGTCCGGTTGTTTAATGCAAGACAAGGCGTGCTCACACATCTACCTGATTATGGCCTGCCGGACTTAACGGCTGTTTATCAGCAAATGCCCTATTCAATCAACGATCTTGTAGATTCAGTCAAAAAAACTGTTGAGAAATATGAGCCCCGGTTAAAACGGGTCAGGGTAACGGTTATGCCCGTAGAAGAAACCGATTTTGTGATTCGACTGGACATTAATGGCAGTACCTGGGATGGCCATAAAGTTGTCTACCAAACGATGTTTGTTAGTGGCGGTGCTGCACGAGTATCGCAAGGCAAGATAAAGGCGTCTAGTTATGCGTGAATATTTTGACGCAGAAATGCGGCAACTGCATGAGGCCGCCCAGGAATTTGCCCATGCCTATCCTGAGCAGGCAAGCCAGCTCAATCTTGATGCCATCAAGGATCGTGATCCTTATGTAGAGCGATTACTGGAGGGAGTGGCATTTCTTTCTGCCCAAATCCGCCAAACCATTGACGATGATATTCCGGAAGTTAGCGAAGGCTTATTGAGCCTGATGTGGCCACATTTATTGCGGCCCATGCCTTCAACAACAATAGTTGAATTTAACCCTCGCCAGGGCCAGCTTCAGCAAACCCAGGTTTTGCCAAAACACGCTGGTTTATTAGCGACACCAGTTTCTACTAAAGCAAGTAATGGTATCCAGGAAAGTGTTACCTGCCGTTTTCGAACCGTTTACCCGGTTGAGCTTCAGCCAATCAGGCTTAAAAAAGTAACCGCAGAAGAGCCGGCCACGGGCGGGACGTTACTTAAATATCATTTCAAGCTTGATCCTGGCGTAAAAATAGATGCCCTTTCTCTTAGCCAATTAAAAATTTATCTCCATACCGACCCCAATGTTGCAATGTTACTTTATAAAGCGTTGGTAGGCGGTACACGCATGGTCCAGGTACGTTTTCCAGAAGAGCCTACCCGGCAACCTTCCCGACTCGGGGGCCAGGAAATGGTAGTTGCCAGTCACATGGGTACTGATGAGTCGCTGATTCCTTTAAGCGGGCAAAGTTTTTCAGGATTTCATTTGCTTCATGACTATTTTAGTTTTCGCGAGAAGTACCTGTTTTTATCCTTGCTGGGCCTGGATCAGGTTGCCTGGCCAGAGCGCTTGCGCGAATTTGAAATTGAGGTTTATAGTGACGAGATATTACCCCGCGATGTCAGTGTTAGTGCGGATATGTTTAAGCTCCACTGTTGCCCGGCAATTAACTTATTCAAGCGCTCCTCTGAACCAGTTAGCTTAACCCAGCAACGTTACGATTACCCGGTGATAGCCGATTTTCATTCAAGACAGGGCACGGAAGTTTATTCAATTGATGAGGTTATAGGCCTTGATGGTAAAACCGGTGACCGGTTTGAATATGATCCACTGTATTCATTCAAACACGATCTCACAGGCAGGTATTTTTATGCTAGCCGTCGAGTCTTGGGCTCAGGTCGTCCGGAAACGTATATAACAGTCAGTGATGATGGGTCATTCAAGGAACAAACCCTGTCGTGTGAAATAACTGCGAGTAACGGCCATATTCCCAGGGCCAACCTGCAGATTGGCAGTGTCAATACACCGAGTGCGGATTTTCCGGGTTTCGTCAGTTTTGCCAACATCACGCGGCCAACGCGCATGTTATTACCGCCGGATAGAGAAGCCTTTCAATGGGCGTTAATTTCTCATATGGCAATGAATTACGCGTCGCTGAGTGATACAGATACTTTCCGGCGTCTTTTATCATTATATGAATGGTCAGCAGAAACGCCGAATCAAAGACGTATAGCCGGTCTCGAAATTATATCCTGTAAACCAGCAGAGTTAATTAAACGGGGCGCGCTCATGCGGGGCATGGAGCTGGTTATTCGTATGAATGATGATTCATACGGCTCAACTGCAGATAGTTATTTATTTGGCACAATCTTGCATAAATTCTTTTCCAGTTATGCAAATGTAAATTCTTTTATTCGTACCCGCATCCAAACCCACCCAAGCAACGAGGAGTTCGTATGGCAACCGACGTTCGGCGACGCCTCCCCGATTTAATTCGCCGCCTGGCAGAAAATGGGCCCGGTTACGACTTTTTCCAGGTCGTGCGAATACTTGAGCGTGTCTGGGGTGCAATCGGCAAACGGGACAAGTCGTTTGAAGAAAAGGCGCGCTTTCGCCCGGCTCGTGAAATTGGATTCCCGGCTGCTGATATCAAGCGCATTATCAGGAACGAAGAAAATGGTCGGCTCGATATCCAGTTAAATTTTATGGGGCTTTATGGGGTAGATGCACCGGTTCCCCACTATTTCATCCAGACCGTTTTGCGAAATGATGCTGCTGGCGAGTCGACGCGAGCATTCCTTGATATATATAGTCATCGCACCTACGCACTCCTGTACCTGGCATGGAAAAAATATCGGCCGGCAATTGACCTGGAGCAGGCAGACTCCAGGTATCGTCGATATTTTTCGGCGTTATCTGGCCGCGATGACTTACCAAAATCGTTATCAGCATTACGTTTTTCCGGTTTATATGGCCGCCGTTTTCGCAGCGCCACTGGCCTGACAGGCATGGTCCGGGAATTGGTTGGTGCCCCGGTCGAGGTCAGGGAATATGTGCCGCGCTGGGTGCAGATAAGCAAACCGATTGGCCTGGGCCAGACAGATCAAGCCGGCCAGGCGATGGTGCTCGGGGACAATACCGTGACCGGTGACCAGGTGCTGGATGTGGGTGGCAAGGTGCATATAACGGTTGGCCCGGTTTCCTATACGACAGCGCAAAGATTATTGCCAGTTCACGCCTACGGAAAAATGCTGGACAAACTAACGAATCAGTATCTCGACAATATTATAGAGTATGACATGACCATCATGGTAGCAGGTACAACCGGTACCGCACCGACACTGGGTGATGATGGGTTACGACTTGGCTGGCGTAGCTGGTTGGGCGAAGCTGCCGGTGCTGAATATCCAATCAACGTGTCAGGTGGTGAATTTCAGAACAAAGACGACCACGAGAAAAATGAAAGAAACGGTGCTCCCGGGCAAAAACAGGCAGCATAAACAGCCAACTAAAAATTTTATCAAGTACTTACAAGTTGCAATGCAGGATATTAAAAATATTATTTAACGGAATATACCAATGAGCGTAAAAAGAGTTAAAAAATTACTGGAACGGTTAAATGATCATTGCGCAGACATGCTGGATGATGCGGCTGGTTTTGCAATGGCTCGAACACATTACGAGGTGACAATTGAGCATGTAGTCATCAAGTGCCTGGAGGACGGTAGTGGTGATATGGCGCGATTGTTTCGCGCGTTTAACGTAGACACCGATGCTATTTGGCAGGGCATGTTGCAACAGTTATCCAGTTGTCGTGCCGGCAATACTGGCAAACCCAGTTTTTCACCCTTTGTGCTTGACTGGTTTGAGCAGGCCTGGGTAAATGCCAGTTTGCATTTTAACCACGAACAGATACGCTCCGGCGCGCTGCTCGATGCCCTTATTGAACTTGCGCCCAGATTGCCCGGCAACCACTTTTCGCTACTTGACGAAATATCACTTGATGCCTTAAGAGATAATTTTAATCAGCTGGTTGAAGGCTCCAGTGAAAATATGAGCCAGCGTAAACCCGTAACCAGCAAGGATTCAAAACAGACTGGTACCGCCAGTGGTATGGCAAACACTCCTGCAGGTGAAGATGGCGGTGCGTTAGGCCAGTTCACAATAGACGTGACCGCCCGTGCTGCCTCTGGAGAAATTGACCCAGTCTTTGGTCGCGACAATGAAATCAGGCAAATGGTTGATGTTTTGAGTCGCCGCCGCAAGAACAATCCTATTTTGGTTGGCGAACCGGGCGTTGGTAAAACTGCCCTGGTTGAAGGGCTGGCCTTAAGAATGGTTGAGGGCCAGGTCCCGGATAATCTCAAGAATGTTGGTTTAAATATACTTGATCTTGGTTTACTGCAGGCCGGTGCCGGGGTTAAAGGCGAGTTTGAAAAACGGTTAAAACAGGTCATTGATGAAGTTAAGGCATCTACAACACCTATTATCCTGTTTATTGATGAGGCCCATACCTTGATTGGTGCTGGTGGTGATGCCGGCGGTAGTGATGCCGCCAATTTACTCAAGCCGGCACTGGCACGGGGCGAGTTGCGCACCATCGCCGCGACCACCTGGTCTGAATATAAACAATATTTTGAACGTGATGCGGCCCTGGCCAGACGATTTCAACTGGTCAAAGTTGAGGAGCCAGATGTAGACAGCGCCATCACTATGATATCGGGATTAAAGGCATACTATCAGCGACACCATGAAGTATTGATCACTGATGATGCGATTAAAGCAGCTGTCCATCTCTCCAACCGTTATATCACAGGCAGGCAATTACCAGATAAGGCAATTGATTTGATTGATACTGCGGCTGCCCGTGTGCGAATGGGCCAGGCAAGTCCGCCAGTAGAAGTTGAGACCGCCGAGGCAGAGTTGGCCCATATAGAACGACGCCTGGGTCATCTTGAAGAGGAGCGAGCACAAGGTATCGAGCCCGAAAAGGAAATTATAAATGACCTGAATGACCACAAGAAAAAAATACAGGCACAACTTGTCGAGACAAAACTCCAGTGGCAGATTGAACTTGCATTGGTAAAAAAACTGGAAGAACAGCGCAAGCAATTACTGGAGAACGGCCTGGATAAAGAAGAGACGGATCAACAGCTGGATGCCGAAAAAGAAAAACTGGCAAATGAAATGCGTGAAATTCTGACAAAATCCCGCCAGGAAATTCAACAAGCGCAGGGCAGTGATGTGTTGGTTCACAGTGAAGTAACGGCCGATGTCATTGCCAGTGTTATTTCTGACTGGACTGGAATACCGGTTGGTAACATGGTTCATGACCTGGCAAGTACCCTGCTAAAATTTGAAGAAATATTGGGTGACCGGGTGGTCGGCCAGGACCAGGCAATTACCAAAGTTGGAAAAACATTACGCACCAGGACTGCTGGCCTGACACGAGAAGATGCGCCCATGGGTGTCTTTTTGCTAGTGGGTCCAAGCGGTGTCGGTAAAACTGAAACTGCCCGCGCAATTGCAGAAATATTATTTGGTGGTGAAAGATTTTTGACAACTATCAATATGAGTGAATACCAGGAGGCGCATACTGTTTCCCAGTTGAAAGGTTCACCCCCGGGTTACGTTGGTTATGGCGAGGGCGGTATTTTGACCGAGGCGGTACGGCAAAGACCTTATTCAGTGGTATTGCTGGACGAAGTCGAGAAGGCGCACCCGGATGTGATGAATCTCTTTTTCCAGGTTTTTGATCGTGGTTTTATGCGCGATGGTGAAGGCCGGGAAATTGATTTTTCCAATACCGTTATACTAATGACCAGCAACCTGGCCGCAAATGAAATTATGGAGTCCTGGCAAGCACATCAAGATGCTGCTGATAATGAAGAGTCGGCAGAAGCGACTGAGACAATAACCAAGCCAGGCAAAGCCAAGCCCAGGACTAAAACCGGGAAAAAGAAATCGACCAAGACCGAAAAAACCGATGAAAATAAAAAGCCGCTTAGCATTGACCAGATAGAAGCAGAAATTCAACCCCAGTTACTGGACTTTTTCCCGCAAGCCCTGCTTGCCCGCATGCAGGTTATACCTTTCCTGCCACTGGATAGTCGTACACTGGAACAAATAGCGGCATTAAAGCTTGATAAGGTAGCTGAACGTTTATTGTTGAATCATAAAATAGAATTTCAGTGCATGCCGGAAGTGCTAAAACACCTTGCCGGTCTATGCCAGCGACCAGAATTAGGTGCACGGCATATTGATGCGATTATTGACAGGAAACTACTGCCTAATGTGGCGCGCACGTTGCTAAATTATATGCTTGACGATGATATGCCAGATATCCTGAGACTTGGCCTCGATGAACATAATGAGTTGATTTGCGATTTCCTGGAGCTGAGTAACAAGCCGTTAGGGGACGCTAAACCAGAGATTGGCAGTGAAGAACAAGCCTCAGCAACAGTTTAATTTAAAAAAAAGATAGAAAGAAATATTAATTAAGGAAAACTATGGCAGCTACATCACCATTTGAAGGACATAACAACAGCACTCACTATTCGCTGGAGATAAAAGATCTCGCGGCAGCGGTGAGCGTGATCAAGTTTGAAGGCTCTGAAGCGATCTCTGAAAGTTATGAATATGAGTTGAGCCTGGCTATCAAAGATGTAGTTGACCCAGCAACATTAATAAACCAAAAAGCGATACTGGAAATAGACTGGGATGGCGAGCCTCGCAAGATCCATGGCCTTATATCCGAGGCGACCCACCTGGGCCCGCTGGTGGGAGACGATAGCGAGGAATATTCAATTGTTTTTACATCGCCGTTATACAGCCTGGATATAAACAGGCAGTGCCGGGTTTTTTTGAATCGTGATGCTAAGGCAATCATTGAACAAGTCCTGAAGGATGGTGGCATTAACAGCTCAGAATATAAATTTGAGTTGACCGGAAATTATCCAATTCGGGAAATGGTTATTCAGTACAATGAGACAGATTTTAATTTTATCTCAAGGCTCATGGAAAGAGAGGGAATTTATTATCATTATGCCCATGAAACAGAAAATGTTGTCCTGGTTATCCGGGACGATAGTAATGGTGCGCCCAAGCTTGCGGGAAATGACAGCTTAACTTACAAACCAGGAACGGGAAATGTTCAGGGTGAAGAATCAATTTCAAAACTCCAGCGTAGCAGCAGGTATTTAACTGCCGGAGTAAAGCTCAAGGATTATAATTACCGAACACCTGAGTCACCCTTGCTGGCAGAAGCGAGCTCACAATCTGGTACCGCATCACACGGGCTGGATTATCGCTATGGTGAAAATTATAAAAACCAGGAAGACGGAGATCAAGTAGTCCGAAGAAGACAGGAGGCAATGGACTGGCAGCGTGACCTGGTATTAGCGGAAACAGATTGCCGTGGCCTGATACCCGGCTATGTGTTATCGGTTGTTAATCCTGAAGGCGATGTGGAAGGCGATTTTTTAATACTATCTGTAACCCATCAAGGCGATCAATCATCTGCTTTTGCTTTTGGTGGTGGTCGAAGTGGTAAAATTACACCCAAGACCTACAGCAACCAGGTTTTAATGATCAAGACAGATATGCGTTACCGACCGCCAGTGGATGAAAGCCGCATCCCAAAAGTTCATGGTGTATTTTCTGCAAAAATTGAAACCACCGGTGGTGACTATGCCTATGTGGATGAGCAGGGCAGGTACAAACTACGCCTGCCATTTGATCTCGGTGATACCCAGCAGGGAGGCGCGTCGCACCCGGTTCGCATGTGTCAACCCTATGCCGGACAACAGCATGGATTTCATTTTCCGTTACATGCTGGCACAGAAGTGCTGATTACCGGTGTCAATGGTGATGTCGACCGGCCAGTCATTATTGGTGCTGTACCTAATCCTGATACAACAAGCCCGGTCACAAGCGGCAATAATAGTCAGAATATCATACGCACATGGGGTGGCAATGAATTATTGATGGATGATATGCAGAACCAGGAAAAAATAGACTTATTTACAAAAGATAAAAAAAATATTTTATCCCTGGATGCAAATAGTGAAGGCCATAAAGTACAGCTTCGGACAGAAGAAGGTGAGGCAGAAATTTTTGCGGCTAAAACCATGAATTTTGAGTCTGGCGACTCATATACATTACAGACAGGTAATGATCAGATTGTGACAGTTGAAAATCGTTACCAGTTGTTAACTAAAAACAAGGATATTACGTACCAGTCAGCCGCCAATATTGACATGACCGCACAAAAAAATATTCGCATGAGTGCTGATGAAGAAAACATCGAATTGTCGGCGGACAAAGACATGGTTATCGAGACGGGCCAGTCGATGTCTGTGCGAGTGATAGATGAAGATATGGAAATTATTGTCGAGTCCGGAAATATCAGTATTGAAGCCGCCAAGGACATCACTATTGCCGGTCAGGGCGGTGGGCCCATCACTATTGGCCAGGGCGGCGGTACCATAGAAATTTCTACTGGCGGCGATCTTACTATTGACGCTAATAGTATCGAAATTAATGGTTCAAGTATTAATATTAAGGGAACCCAGGTCGGAAATAACTAAATCTGGAAATAACCAGGCATGGAAATAACCAGACCTGTCATTAATCAGGACGGATAATACTTTTATTTTCTAATTTATTTTAGCGGTATAACAGGAGCGCGTATGTCAAAATCAGCACCGGAAAAATTAACAATTAATGCCAAAGGACCTGGTTCTGATGCAGATAGTCGTTTTCAGTCAGAAAATCTCGTTTCTACACTACCAAAAATTGCCACGGTCCATAAGCTAAATTCTGACGGTTCAATATTTATAAAGCTGGAAAATCGCATTTTACCTGTTGCTGGCTACCTGGCAGCTATCCCCGGTATTATCCCAAAATTAAAAGCGGGCCAGCAAGTACTGGTACTGGAAACAGAACAAGGAGTAGGGATCCTGGGTAGCTGGTTATCAGCAAGTGAAAAACCTAAAGCACAGATAGATTTGCAGGATGGGCATTTACAGCTGGATGCCACCAAAAGCATTACCCTAAAAACCGGCGCCAGCAGTATAGAGATACACGCAAACGGGAAAATTCGCGTCGATGGCAAAGATATATATAGTATTGCCGAAGGCCCGTTACGTTTGCAAGGCAGTATTATTGAGCTGAATTAAGCATGCACTCCGAAGTTCCTTATCTAGACACCCACCTGGAAGTTTCTGCCGCGCTTTATCGCCAAAAAAAACTTTGGCTAAAACAGGCCGAAGTTGGCAGTCATAGCATGGCGAGCCTTGAGCATCGACAGCGTGTACATATCCATGTGCTCTCATACACAATCGACCCCAACGAAGCAGTCCCCGAAAAAGAACACGAGTTATATGTATATTTAGCAAGAAGATTGCAATCAAATGATCAAGGTATTCGAAATCAGGCTTATGATTTGACGCTAGAATTGCTAGTTGGCAATAACTCACAGCAGCAAGCGTCCTGCCAGGCGCTCCTGAACTATCCCCAAAGTACTAATGAAAAACTGGTCAATTTATTCCAAACGAATGAAGAAGTACAGCCAGTGTTATTCAATCTCTGGCGTGACCAATCAATTTTCATCGACATGGCAATTGTTAATGCAGTCGTTAATCATAACAATCCGGAAATAGCTTCAGCCGCACTGCATTATGCAGCCGGTAAAAAAGAATTTGGTATGGATATTTTCCAAGCTGCACTTGCCAGTTTGTTCTCTGAGAACGAACAGTTTTCTATAGCGACAGATAGTCTAGTATCGGCGCTGTGGGGAAGTATGTTACGAGGCGATCCTGAAATAAACAGAAAAATCAGCACGGCAATCGCAAAAACCCCGTCTGAAAATAGTGAAGCCATTATTCGATTGGCAGCATTATCCGGGGATGACGAGTTATATCAACTTGTTGAGGCATGGGCAGTATCGCACCCCGGACCCGGCCTGCACTTGCTCGCTTTGACTGGCCGTAAGCAAGCAGCAAATGTGTTGCTTGATTATCTTGAGAACGGCCGTGAAACCGTTTTAGCTGCGCACGCATGGACATGGCTAACGGGACAACAGCTACCAATGGTTCCCCGGATGAAACTTGTGAGCGATGATGGTAAATCGGCACCAGGTGCAGCGCTCGATGTACCATTAATTCCTGATAGTTCCCTGGCAGTATCGTGGTGGCAACAACACAAGGATCATTGGCAAGACGAGGCAAGGAAAATATCCGGAGAACAATTTTCTGAATATTTTTTATTAAAACGTGCCAAACAGGTTTGCGGGTTAGTTGGGCAGGATCTTAAAGATTTACTGGTTTTGTCTCTTGGTGAGCCTTTATCTATAAGCAGTAATACCTGGATAATCAAACAAGAAGTGTTGTTTAACGAAATATCAAACCAGGTACAGGGACAACCAGAAGCAAGCAGGGCGGCAAGCCATGCTTGAATTATCTAACCAGGGACCATGGTCTGCCGGCCTCTACCCGGGTTTTCAGTTGAATCAGGAATTCCAGTGGACATGTGTTATTAAAGCCAGTTTTGAATTTGATCAAGCAGGAAAACTCACACCGATGCCCGATCAATTGCCTATTGAAGAAACAGACCAGCATTATGGTAAATCGCTCGAGACCAGTTTAAAAATTGCTAATGAAATCGCGCCAATTAAAATGGGTAGTGAAATTTACTTGCACGGCACTGCTACACCGCCACAAACCAGCCAAAAAGTGATGGAAGTTAAGTTGGGCATGAAGACTCCCGATGGCAATGGCTGGCAGAAAATACTGCGTATTTTTGGGCAGCGCACATGGAAAGGGATGCGTTTTGCACCAAGGGCATCAGAACCGGAAAACATCGGAAGACCGGTACCACTAACGTATGAAAATGCCTACGGTGGTATTGACAGAGAGACAGGTATTGAATTTGAAGCCAACAGGGCTGGTCAGGGATTTTTTTCAGACCCGACTAAATTTTCTGATACAGAATTACCGCAGATTGAAATAGGCCCAAAATTCATCAAATCTCCCAGGGACCAGCCTTTGCCAGCGGGATATGGTCCCTTACCCGTTTTTTGGTCGCCACGAAAAAACGATGCCGGTACGTTGGACGAAGCGTCTGCCAGGGCAGGGTTATGTCCATTTGGCGATGATTTAAAACCGTCTTTTTATAACGTAGCCCCCCTTGATCAGCGGTTTAACACTAATTTAAAAGGCGGCGAAATTATCACCTTAACCGGTTTTTTGCCTGAGATACCACCAGCCAAACCACTTGAGCTAATTTTACCAGAGTTACATCATGACACCTGGAAAGTAACGGGGCAAAATCAGCAAAAGATCAACACCAAATGTGACACGCTTGTTATTGATACTGATCGCCAAATTATAAGTATGATCTGGCGTGCCGGGATCCCGTGGAGCAGGGCAGAACCCCGCAAAGGGTGGGTAATTCTGGCTGAGGATCAAAATTACGATACAAAGCAAAGTCTGGAAAAAGCATCCTGAAAACCGGATTGTATTGATTGGCTTACCAATAGAAAATATAAAAATTGAACACTAACAGTACAAACAATATTGTAATAACTGATATCGGCCTTTGTTGTACAGCTGGTAACCAGCCTTTTGCTCTATACGGTGCCCTGGGCGGTAATATAATTAATTGTCGAGAGTTGGGTATAGAGGTAGCGTCACCTGACCCCGATGATGAGGCAGTCTCACCATTGTGTGTGATGACTGAAATGGTGGCTTCAGAGAATCCTGCCGAGAGAATGATGGAGCTTGCGGGTACTGCACTCGGACAGATTATTGATAAAATTGACCGTGAAATTGATCATTCCAGAATTCTTTGTTGTATTTTACTGCCTGCTTTGAGCGAGGCAAGAGGCGCCGCAATAAATGAGCTTTACGCAGAAAATTACCTTAAAGAGTGGATTTACAATAGACATCTATCAGTAAGCAAACTGAATACATCATTTGGCGCCATGGAATACAGGTTCATACGTGTCAATGAAGGTGCAGCCAACGCTCTTTCATCTTGTTGCCAGGAGTTAGCAGACGGGAAATGGCAAGCCGTAATTTTTGGTGGGGCAGATTCATTAATTAATGAAGCGACCTGTGCCGAACTGGCCAGAGAAAACAGACTGCTGACCAGAGATATTCCAAATGGTCAACTCCCCGGTGAAGGTGCTGCATTTCTGTTGCTGGAAACAAGAAAACCTGATGACGAAAATGAAAATATTGAAATTAGTGGCATAACATTTAAACCAGAGCCTAATAGCCGCTGTGCCGAGCATAAAAAATTACTTGGTTTGGCTGATTCTATTAGCGAAATTATAAGCAAAAACAACATATCGCCCGCGGCTATCGATACTGTTTTATTACCATTTGGTCAGGAGATCTGCGAACAACTGGAATGGCACCAGGTACAGCAGAAAATATGGCCAACTGTACTGGAAGAAAAACAACGTTTGGCAATGCAGGTAGGTGAAATAGAAGCGCCCCAGCCAGAACCAGGAACAATTATTAGCCCGGAAATTCTGCAAATGACCAGTGTGACAGGAAATGTTGGCGCAGCCACGTTACCGATTGCATTGGCCTTGTCCTGTGGGCGATTCGAATTTAGTTATCCAGATATTAGTAACTTGATTGTTTGTGATGCCAGCAGCCATGTAGTGCGAGGGGCTGTGCACCTGAGTCAAGATAGTAAACGCAAACAAAACCCGAAACGGGCAGCATAAGGATAAAACAATGAGCAATGTAGTCATTAACGGCCTTACGGCAGTGCATGCAGGATCAGGGGGTACGCTCACAACAGTGGATGTATGCAAAACCCCGGATAAATGCCCCCCCATACCCTATACAAATACTGCCACTTCCAGTAATTCAGCTAAAACTGCCGGCAGTGTCATGATAAATGGCAATCCGGCCTGTAATAAGGACGCTAATTTTTCAGTCAGTTCGGGCGATGAGGGCGGAGCCTGTGGTGGCGTGTCATCTGGATCTATAAAGGGCATGGCAGAGTTCATTACATTTTCCGCCAATGTTTATATCGAAGGCATTCCCGCTGTCAGGCAAACCGATCTCATGGTATCAAATAATAAAAATACACCACCCGTACCATTGCAACAGCCAGGTGCTGGGCAACCACCTGAATTATCAGCCACTGAAGCAGAAACAAAAGAAGCTGAAGATCCTGGTTTTGAATATACGGTAGACGTTAAAGGTAATAACTTTCACATGTTGAAATCATCTGTGGTTATCGAGCAACCGGATGGTGGAGAAGAGTAATGGCGGGTACAGCATTATTTAAAAACACGGTTTTGGACCTGCCTCTTGGCAGTGCATTGCCCGAGGGGACCGATGAGTCAGGTCAGCCATTGCGGCGATTGACTTACGAACGCATTAAAAAGGGTTCTTATAATGTCTGGCTCAGATTTCAGGATGACGCCAATGCTTACAGAGGCGTACCCCTGATTGGAATAAATGGCGATAGGCGTGCTATTCATAAATTTCTTGATACAGAAAAATACCCCGTTAAAGATAATAATTATTACTGGATTCCATTAGGTATTGGTGATTCGGTCAAAAAAGGCGAAAAAGTAGATAAAAGTAAAACCAAGCTTACGCCTGTTTTCCCTGTCAGTTTCTGGGAGAGTGATAGTGACAAACTCGTGCATTTGCGTACCGGTTACATCTATATATTCATAGATGGGTTTTTATGGCGAGAAATTTATGCAGTCGAGCCATGGGCAGGCAAGGTGCATAATAATGCCAACCTTGACCCAAGAACTGCACTATCTTGGTGGAGTTATTATGATGTTAATTTGGCGGCACAACAGTGCAAAGATAATCGACCCTGTATTACTGAAGATAAGCAAAAAGCAGTGATTGCCTTGCCTGAAACTATTAATGGAAAAGCACCGGAAATCCACATGTGTTTTTCCGAGCACCAATGGAGCTGGGAGTATATTTGCAAGCTAGGTGGCCTGGATAAAAAAGACCCAAGATACATAGAAGAGCTCCACAAAACACTAAAATATGACCAGTACAAAGCAGACAAAAGCCTGCTTGAAAAAAGGGCGCAAAAAATAGACCTGAGCAAGGCAGATGGATCAGGTAAACTCAGGGAGACTTACCTAATGCCCGTGTCTCGCGCCCATGATGAAAATAATGAAAACATTGACAAAAGACTTGAAACCCCGCGTCTCGCCCAATTATTGACTGCTGTAAATAAAACAGAATCCGAAAATGAGTATAAAGACAGCGAATGCCCGGTTGTTGTGCTGTTAGATCCTATTGGCCTGGCCAGGACAATTAATATTGATTTTCACAGAAAAGTAGAAGATGTATCGAGCTGGATAAAGAGTGAAGAAAACACCAAAGTCGTGATTGCCAGGTACTGTGATCAACTTGTTAAATCTGATGAGGATAATGCTGATTTCTTAAAAAGGATCGGCGGCCAAACCCCCTCTGAATTTATTAAAGACTATGATGAGGAGCTGGGAAAAAGAGAACAAAAAGCAGAAAAAGTAATCGAAAAACTTATTGCTCATCTTGAAAAGTCCGGTGCCGGGACTATTTTTCAGGCTTTTCAGGATTTTGAACTTTCTGAAGGTTATGACCGTCCTGAAAAAAGAAAATCAGGCGGACAAGCCTTGGCTGTTTGGTCAGATATTATTACTAATATCAGCCATAGTGAGCAAGGTAGAGCCTACCTGGAGCAAGAACTTAATAGTGATAAAAGTATCACCAATAATTGTTTAAGCATTATCTTAAATAAAGACATGTTGTCTGTTATAGATAACCAGATAAAAAAACAGGACGAGGATATATTAAAACAAAAAACTCAGGAAGAGTTTGAAAGCCGTATTCAGTATTATACTGTCAGTAATTTAAAAGATCATGAAAAAATGATCCAGGACACATTAAAAATAACCAGTGAAGCTTATGCGGCCCTTGAAAATATCCTGAATATTCTTGCGTTACCTTTCACAAAATTAAACAAAGAAGTCAAGTGGAATAATCTTAGAGGCGCTATTAGCCATTTATATGGCATACCAGTGATCGAAAAAGAACTGGATCATGGGCTTTGGAAAAAAATGTCTTCCAGCAAGGCATCTGTCAATATGCATTACCCCAGTTCAGTACCCGTAATTAAACAAAGCAGTACTGGCCAGATTAAAGTCAAAACAATTTTCATTGGTCCATCCGCTGCAGTCTCGCAACAGACGATTGAATATATGAACCGGGTGCCGGTTAAAATAATTACTGCCGTTCAAATTATTAGTTTGGGCCTGGCCTGGAAAGACTTGCTGAACAAAGGCATCAATAATACTGCCGATTTTTATGATGCCAGTAACACTGTCCTGCAAACGATTCAGAAGGGTATAGAATTGAGCCAGTTTGCAGCAAAGGTTAACGGTTATGTGGTTATCGGCGAAACACTGGGCAAAGCCGCGGGTCTGCTGGGCATTGCAGCAAACATATCTGGCCTGCTGGCAGATATTGAAAAGTCTGCAGTAGAAAGAGAAACAGGCACAAAATTTCGTGCCAATATATACATGAGTTCAGCAGTCTTTGGAGGTATTGCAGCAATTGGCGGGGCAATCTTGTTATTTGAGGCAGCAGCAGCTTCCGCAACCGTACCTGTGGTGGGCTGGGTGCTGGCTATTATTGGTGTGATTGGCGGGATTATCGCTTTAATACTGGGTGTTTATTTTGCCCGAACGCCTATTGAAGAGTGGTTGTTACGCTGTTACTGGGGCGAGAAGGCCTACATAGAACCAGGCGAGAGCAATCAACAGAAAAAAAATCTCAAATATAAAGAATTTAAAGATAACCTGGGCAAAGAACTGGGTGAATTTTTTAATTTAGTTTTTGCTTATGATGCAGAATTGAAATGGATCACCAGGGTGCATAATCGCGGCGTTCATGCAACATTATTCGAGCAGGCACAAGTTAAAATTGATCTCTATAATCATGGAAATAATGGCCGTGTCATTACAGAATTGCGCGGCATTAAAACGGCAGCGAATGACAGTGAAAAAGACAGGGTTGATTATCTTATTTCATCCCAAAAGACCCTGTTGCCGAATATTCAGGATGTCAATGAAGATGACATCAAGAAAAAAAGGCTGAGTTGGCAGATCAGTGGCAAGGATATACCTGATGATCTTCATGCCCTTTATCTAACGGTAGCCTACGATCCGTTTGGTAATAACAAGACACTAATACCCACAGACCAGGGTATTTTTATTTCCCTGTATAAAAAGGATGCAAATAAATCCAATAATTATGAAATAGATGAAAAGAAAAATTCCTATGTCCATGGAAGCACTATCTAATTAGCATGCCTAAACGATTAATATTACTTTCTATTTTTATTATTCTTGCTGCCTGCACAGAAAGAAACCAACCAGATAGTGTTTCAAAAGAAGTAAATTCATCAAATAATCTTTCCGCAGAAATAAAAAACTATCCCAGTAAAATTACCTATTTGAGAATGAAGGCAGACTTTAGCCGCAGAGTCGATAAAGGCTTTACCATTGTCACTCTTGATCTGAAGAAGGGGATTGAGAAGGAGTATAAGAACGATTCATACGAGAATGTGGAAATAATGGGCCAACCAAACCCGCATCCGTCAGGGGAAAAAGTAATCACAGACGTGAAAAAGTATAATGGTGCACCAAATAATATAGTTGAGATAGATCTGAAAAGTGGCGAAGTAAGTACCGTGCCTAATATTGCACCAGGGTCACTTCTACCCAGATATGCAACTGACGGTAAAAAAATTGTCTATCATGATGCCATGAATGCAGAAAATCATGCCCGGGTCGTCATTTATGATATAGAAGAAGAGAAGGGCGAGCATTTGCCCTGTAACGGTTTGAGATGCTGGCAGCCAGACTGGCACCCTGATGGCACGAAAGTGGTGTTTGTAGAGGACAAGAAAAAGATTATTGAGTATGACCTAGTGAGCCGCACACAAACAACCAGGTTTGCATTAAATGAGTCGCAGTCAGGTATCGAGGTTAGTGATCCGAGGTACAGCCCTGATGGTAAAAAATTACTATTTCTGGAATCAACAATCAGAAAAGTTTCACTCTCAAACTACAGAGAACAGGATATAGAAAAGCTTGTACAGCTAAACAAAAATAATACAGCCACTGTTGTTTATGAGAGAAAAGGTATCTTCGGTGTTGAATGGTGTCCCGACAGTCGCCACATTGTCTATTCTATTGCAAATTTTCGTGATAGAAAAAATTTAAGTGAAATGCAATTTACTTAAACTAGGTGAGAAAAATCCTAAAATAATTAAATCGTTTGATCAGGAGCATATGAAATTAGCCGCTTATTGTCGTTAGGATAAGGGCACCCATTATTTTTTTAAGAGAATCTGAAATAAACTCATTTTCTGATTATTAAGCCACTATGCCATAAAAAACCTTTACATCATGTTGGTGTTGCTATACTTATATATAAGTACCTGAAAAAAGGGCATGTATATGGCGTTAACAATTGAAAATGTCGTTAAAATACAAGTACTTGAAGACAAAATTAACCCCCTGCACCGGGCTTGCGAAATTGGCCAGCTAGACATGGCTGCTACTATTTTACAAACCGGCTGCGATCTCAATGCTCCCGACGGCAATGGTGATACTGCATGATACTGCATTATTTTATGCCATCAGGAATCAACATGAAGATATAGCAGACTACCTGATCGCAAAAGGCGCCGACATTAACATTGTCGATGAAATGCGAGTCACTCCTTTGTTGGAGGCCCTGCACTCAGAATTACCTGAACTGGCATTAAGATTAATTACAACAGGTGCAGACGTTGCAGCGATAACCCATGATGGCATGACTGCATTATCTATTTCAGCCAACAAGGGTTATATCAAAGTTATAAAAAAATTATTATCTTCCGGGGCTGCGATCAATCAGCCGGATGCCAGGGGTGAAACAGCGCTAATGAAAGCGGCCCATGCAGAACACATAGAAATTGTAAAATATTTATTGCGCCGGGGTGCCCACCAGGATCTTCGATCCAGGTCAGGTTATACCGCATTAATGAATGCAGCCTATGTTGGTGCGGCCATTATTGTAATTTTATTGATTAATTCTGGTGCGACTCTATCAATAGAAAACGACCAGAGAAAAAACGCAAAGTATTTTGCCAAACAAAATGGCCATCATGATATCGTAAAAGTAATTGATGCGAGCTTGCACCAGGTCAATGTCAAACACGCATAATTAGTGCGCTGGAACAAGGAAAGCGCCATATCCCCTTAGAAACTCACAGTAAGTAAATGGAAAAATACTGTTAAATTGATATAATTACAGCGCTATGAACAGTGTGTCTAACAATTCTGCAACAGGAGTAAAAATGGTTATCCCGCCTGATACGGGAATTATAAAGCCAGCGAAACAAATTAACTCTCCCAATTTTGATGCTCGACCGGATAATTTATTCCCGGAAGTTCTCATCATTCACGCCATTAGTCTTCCGCCTGGAAAATTTGGTGGTGAATATATAGCTCAATTATTCTGTAACCAACTTGACCCTGCAGGAGATGAAAGTTTTCAGGAAATATCATGTATGGAGGTATCGGCGCACGTGTTGATACAGCGCACTGGTGAACTGATTCAGTTTGTCTCGTTAAATGACAGGGCCTGGCACGCGGGCGAGTCAGAATGTGAGGGCAGAAACCGTGTCAATGACTTCTCAATTGGCATTGAGCTGGAGGGTTGTGACCAGTTACCTTTTACAGATCAACAATATAATATGTTGGTAGAATTAAGCAGTGTAATATTTACTGAGTATCCTGCTATCAATGCAGATCGTATATACGGACATGCTGATATTTCGCCAGGTCGCAAGACCGACCCCGGGCCACATTTTGACTGGCCCAGGTATAAAACATTATTGAACGTTTAGACGCTTGCGTCACACCCTGTGTGACCGGTACAGTCATGCCTGTCTATAATCATACTAAATACATAAATGATAGAATTTTTGATTGCTTCGCTGCTAGTGCTGGCGCTGGATCGGCTGGCACCACTGCAGGCCGACCTCGATCCGTCCAGCTGGTATCGTGACTGGGCTGACTACATTGAGCAGAGGTTTAATACCGGCACCCGCGAACAGGGTTGGGCGGCATTGTTACTGGCGCTATTACCCATTACGTTTGCGATTCTAATTGGCAGGTATGTACTGGGTGAAATTGGCTGGTTATTTCGCTTTATTTTTGATGTCGTGATCTTGTATTTTTGTGTGAATTTGCACCGATTGAACAATCAGGCAACCGAACTTTCAAATGCACTTGAAAATGGCAGATTACTGGATGCCAATGAGTATTTACGCCAGTTAAGCGGTAACAGTAGTCGTGAGAATGAAGCTGAAATATCATCGGCCTCTGTTAAGGCTGTTTTATTCGAATTGAATGCCACAGCTATTGCGCCACTCTTCTGGTTTTTATTTTTTGGTCCGGTGGGTGCTGCGGTTCAGAGAATGTCTACCGTGCTGGATCATATCTGGGGCAGGGACAATGAGCAATTTAAAGAGTTTGGTAAACCGGCTATTTCAGTTAACAAAATTCTGGGCTGGGTACCAGCCCGGCTAACGGCCCTGAGTTATGCAATAGTTGGAAATTTCGAAGAAGCGATCAATAACTGGATGCGGAGGTCTGATGCCTGGTCCGATAACCGGGATACATTACAGGCAGCTGGTTTTGGTGCACTGCATCTTCAATATCCAAACGGAACTGAAGATATAACCCTTGATAAGCCAGCCTCGGGCCATGTGCGTCAGGCACTAGCACTGAGCTGGCGGGTCATGTTTTTTTGGTTGACTGTCGTACTGTTGATTTCATTGAGCGATTTTTTGGGAATATTTTCGGGCTGGTAAATAAATAATAAATTAAAAAATAGTCATTTGCACACACTATACTCACTAATAACTTATTGTGGTTTTGTTTTAGGCTACATTATTTTTCTATTTTTCCCTGCTAACCACTCGTTTGCATCATCGACAATTCAAGTGGTTGATGATGGCGGTAGTAAAATTATACTGGATCGTCCTGCAAAAAGAATTATAAGCCTGGCACCACACATCACAGAATTGTTGTTTGCTGCTGGCGCGGGAGAGAAAATTGTCGCAACAGTTGTTGGTAGCGACTATCCGAAAACAGCACTAGCTATAAAAAAAATTGGACGGGCAGGGCAGCTGGATTATGAATCAATACTGGCCTTACGCCCTGATTTAATCGTTGGCTGGTTAAGCGGTAATCGGAAGGAAAATATATCTCGACTAAAAAATCTGGGATTTAAAGTATTTCTGAGTGAACCAGGAAAACTGGAGGATATTGCTGAAAATATAAAAAAACTGGGAATATTAGCGGGGACCGAAAAACAAGCTAATAAAGCTATAAATGACTATCAGAATAAATTGTTTAAATTAAAATTAAAATATAGCAACAAAAAACAGCTTAAAGTATTCTACCTATTGTGGCACAAACCAATATTAACCGTAAACTCTGAACATATTATCAGCGACGTAATAAAACTTTGTGGAGGAGTCAATATTTTTGGCCAACAGAAAATTTATACGCCGACAATAGATTTTGAATCTGTGTTGCAAAAAAATCCTGACGTAATTATTACGGCCTCCACGGGAGATAAAAAACCAGGTTGGCTGGCGTACTGGCAGCAATGGCAAGGAATTACGGCAGTAAAGAACAATAACTTTCTGTGGCTGAATCCTGACTGGATACACAGACAGGGCCCGAGAATATTACTGGCTGCCGATAGAATGTGTAGATTTCTTGATGACGTAAGAAGTAAAAATGATTAATTTTTAGAAAATATATAAACAAAGTAATTCTAATTTATGGTTCTATTGCGCCTGCAAAAATTCACAATTTTTAGCAAAATAATTACCCGACTATCAGGTCTTTTAATAAGTATTTAATGGGTAACTCGATAGGAATTGTTCGTCCCTGCAATAATGGTTTTAATTCATCCAGCCGGCCAACTTTTTTCAAAGCCGTGATAGCAGATTCATCAAGCAGTGAATGTCCTGAGCTCTTGCCAAGCTTAACTTGCCGCACGTCACCATTGCTCTTTACAGTAACATATACCGTGACAGTGCCTTGCCAGCCACGACGTCGTGCGATTTGTGGATAGGTCAAGTGTTTTTGTAATGCGGTTTTGATTTTACCGCGCAGTTGAACCGTTAGTTTGTTGGCTGAGCTGTTGGTTGAAGTATCTTCCTCGAAGAGAATCTTGTTCTCATTTTCCATACGGACACTGCCATTGGCCACTTTTCTATCACCTTTGGACGTGCGATTGACAGAACTTGAGGCAGCTTTAATATTTTCAGGAAGAGGGAGATTGTCGGTAGTCTTTTTTTTACTGTAACTTTTTGAGCTTGTGGCAACAATGTTGATTTGTATCTGACCTGGGTTGATCAAGGAATACTGGGTACTACTGGTTGGTTGCCACAAGTAAAACGCACCAGCATGGGCACTTATTGATATAAAAATTGTAGCCAGCAGTATTTTATTATTCGTGATCATTAAGAGCCCTTACCGGTATAAATTACGCTGTCAGTCCCAGAAGCAGTCGCACTTTATGGTGGTCAATTAGTCCTGTCAAACAAGACACAAAATATAACAGTTATAAGGAATTATCCTGCGCTTTTTAATTAAATGCTTTAATTATTATTTTATGCCGGTAAAAAAATATTTCCCAGTTTGTGTTCCAGAACCGTAAACGGGCAGTGATAAAGCTCTGCCAGTGTGCCTTCAGATATAATCTCATGAAGTGACCCCATTATATGCTGGCCATTATCAAAAAGAAGCAGACCGAACTCACAGTAGCGTAAAGCCTGGTTAATATCCTGCAGGACAAAAATATTGGCCCGGTTTTTATTTTCAACTTGTTTCGATATAAGTTTCAACAATTTTTGCTGGTGATTAAGATCCAGGTGATTCGAAATCTCATCATATAAATTGATGTTGGTCTTTTGTGCCAGCAAGGCAGCAATCATAACCCGGCGCCATTCACCGCCTGATAATGTTGTAATTGACCGGTTTTTCATTGACAGCAAACCAACATCTTTTAAGGCCTGTTCTGCAATAGCGAAATCTTCGCTATCTTCCCAGTCAAGCAAGGCTTGTAGTCCACGCGCCATGATATAGGGGTGACGACCTGTCAGTACTGTTTCAAACACTGATGCCGGGAAAAGCGTTTCTTCCTGTTGAAATAAAATACCAATTTGTTGCGCGCGTTTTTTGTGGGGCCAGCTTTTTATCGGTTTGTCGCATAATTTTATGGCTCCTGACTCAGGTTCTACCAGTCCTGCCAGGGTGTGTAAAAGCGTTGTTTTACCACAGCCGTTGGGGCCGAGCACGGCCCAGTTCTCACCAGCATGAACTTTCAGGTTGAGATTTTCATATAATGTCTTTTGCTCTGCCGAACCAGGTCCTGCAGTAGCGGATAAAGCACAGGTTTCAAGTAATATCATGGCAGTTATTTATTTTTCCACAACAGGTAGAGAAACAGGGGTACACCAATAAATGCAGTCAACACCCCTACCGGCAATTGTAGTGGTGACATGATGGTACGGGAGAGGGTGTCTGCAATAACCAGGTATATCCCGCCAAGCAACATGGACTGGGTAATGAGATCACGGTGATCATTACTGCCAGCCAGGCGCAGTAAGTGGGGGATTACGAGACCAACAAAACCAATTGTCCCTGCTGCAGTGACTGCCACCGCCGTCATGGCGGAAGCCAGTAAAAAAATAATAATACGCAATTTTTTTACCCGTTCACCCAGGGCACTGGCAACCAGCTCACCTCGCAACAACAGATTCAGGGAGGGCGCCAGCACCCGCGCCAATAGCAGACCAATGGCGACGGTATAAACTGGCAATGCGGGTGCATCAGCATTACTTAAATCACCCATCAACCAAAACAACATGCCCTGGAGATTACTATTCGGTGCGATTGCCAGGATGAAGCTAATGGCGGCGCCCCAGCCAGCCGCAAGCACGACACCGGTCAACAACAGTCGTACCGGTGTCCAGGCGCTGTGGCTATGGGCCAGACCAAAAACCAGGATCATGGAAAAAAGCGCGCCAATAAAGGCATTACCGCTCAGGGCGTAACCGCTAATACCAAATAACATACTGAGTAATGCGCCCGTTGCCGCGCCACCTGAAATACCCAGTACGTAAGGATCTGCCAGTGGGTTGCGCAGCAATACCTGTAATAAAGCGCCTGACAGGGACAAGAGACCGCCTACGGCAAAGGCGGTCAGCACTCTTGGCAGCCTGAGTTCCCAGACAATGGTAATCGGGATGCCTTGTGTTTGCCGGCTTAACGCCAGCCATATCGATGTCCAGTCTATGGGTGTAGCGCCATATTTCAATGCCAGCACCAGGCTAACAGGCATGGCTAATAGCAGTATTATCGTTAAATTTCGTGGTTTAAGATGCATTGGGTTTTTTTTCATTACTGGCGTAGCGAGATAACAGGCCAGTCATGTTTTTGGGCATGTTTTTTCAGTTCAGGATCTGGATCAACCGCGATTGGGTTATCGACTAGATTAAGCAACGGTAAATCATTATGAGAGTCACTGTAGAACCAGCTGTTCCGTAAATCCTGCCTGTTTTTAGCCAGCCAGCTTTGCAGTCGCAGGACTTTACCTTCGCGAAAACAGGGCGTGCCGCTCACGCGACCCGTGTATTTCTTGTTAATGATTTCAGGTTCAGTGGCAATTAAATGGGGAATACCAAGGGCTTTAACGATCGGCGCAGTAACAAAACTGTTGGTGGCAGTGATTACGAGCAAATTGGCATCCTGATTGTGATGTTTCTTTATGAGCTCCCGGGCGCCTGCCGCGATATTGGGCAAAATTCGTGATTCCATGAATTCCTGATGGAGTTTTGCCAGTGATTGCTGGTCAAATTGCGTTAAGGGCTGCAGGGAAAAGGCCAGAAATTCATGGATATCCAGGGTCCCGTTTTTGTAGTTTTCGTAAAACCGCTGGTTTTTCAGCTCATAATTCTCGCCATCAACCAGGTTTTTAGCGACCAGAAAACGACCCCACTCATAATCGCTATCAATGGTTAGCAGGGTATTATCCAGATCAAAAATGGCGAGGTACATGGAGATTTTTATCAAGAAAGCTTTTTTGGAGGCCAAGCATAGTGGTTTGTGGGTCCGTGATAAAGTCTTATTGTCATGATTTGATTGCTGTCACTGCCGGAACGTGAAAAAATATTGATTAATTATTAGTAAGTTGCAGGATTTCAGTCAATGCTTGATCAGAACGGATACCGCCCCAACGTGGGTATTGTTTTATGTAACCGCCAAAATAAAGTTTTTTGGGCCTGTCGTTGTGGCCAGCGTGGCTGGCAGTTCCCCCAGGGCGGAATAAATTACAAGGAAAGTCCGGAAGCGGCAATGTTTCGCGAGCTCCATGAAGAAGTGGGCCTGCATGCTCATCACGTGGATGTGCTTGGCCGCACTCAGGAATGGCTTTATTATGATCTTCCGAAACAATTCCTGAGAAATCAGCAAGGAAAATCGAATTTCCGTGGCCAAAAACAGATCTGGTACTTGTTACGGCTTACTGGCCAAGAATCAGATTTTAACCTGGACTGTAGTGATCGGCCTGAATTTGATGACTGGTGTTGGCTTGATTACTGGGAGCCACTGGAGCGCGTGATAGAATTCAAACGCGAAGTTTATGAGCAGGCGCTCGGTGAACTGCAAAAATTACTTGAAACAAATTCGTGACATCATAAAACTATGAAATCTTTCTCGCCAAAATTTCTCCTGCAGATTTTTATGCTGATTAGCATCCCGGCAGTTTTAGTCGCATGCAGCGATGACACTGGCAAGAATAAAAAAACAGCAGCCAGTCACCTTGTCGAGGCAGCCACTGCACGTTACGAGTCTCTTAGTTATGTAGCAGACAGGGCCGGAAGCTTACGGGCGATACGTGAAGTAAAAATATTCAACCAGGCGGAAGGCAGAATCAAGGAAGTAACTGTTCGCCAGGGTGATTCTGTAAAAACCGGACAGGTTTTGATTCGCCTCGATGATACCCTGCTCAGGGCGCAATGGGATAAGGCTGCGGCCAACCTGCGACAGGCAAAACGTGATGCCCTGAGATTAAAAAAATTAAAAAAGAAACAATTAATAGCTGAAGAAATTTATCTCAAGTCAGAGACTGCCTATGAGGTAGCAAAAGCAGAAGAGCGATTATTATCTACGCGGTTGGGTTACATGACCATTAAGGCACCATTCCCTGGCAAGGTCGCAGCACGAAAAATTGAGCCAGGAGACGTCGCCCCCAAGCACACACACCTGCTGACAATAGTTGATCCTTCGGAGTTGATATCTGATGTCCAGGTATCTGAACTCGTATTACCGCATTTGAAAGTAGGTGATTCCGCTTCAATCAGGATTGATGCATTAGGACCAGAAAGTTTTGCCGGTAAAATTTTAAGAATATATCCAACCGTTGATCCGCAAACCCGCCTTGGCAAAATAGAAGTCACACTTGATCCCGTACCTGCAAAAGCACAGGCAGGACAATTTAACCGGGTGACTCTTAGCACTGGTGAAAAAAAGCGCCTGGTGATTCCTTTTATGGCATTACGCAGGGACCGGGCAGGCGAATACTTATACCTGATAAATGATGAGAGCAGGGTAAAACGACTGGCGGTGAAAAGCGGATTGCGCTTGTCCGATAAAGTTGAAATCACTGAAGGCCTGGCTGAGAACGACAAGGTGGTGATAAAAGGTTTTCTTGGTCTTGGCGATGGCAAGAAAGTAAAACAAGTGGGACAAAAAACTGCGACCCCAGTTGAACAGCAGTCGGGAAAAGACAGTGGCTAAGGGCGGCCTGGCAGCCTGGTCTATCCATCATCCGGTTAGCACTGGCATGTTGGTGCTAACGATTGTCGTACTTGGTTTTTTTGCTATTGACAGGCTGGCAATCAATTTACTACCGCAACTTATCTATCCCCAGATTGGTGTGCGTGTACTGGATGCCGGTGTTTCGGCATCAATCATGGAAGATCGTATTACTCGACAGCTGGAAGAGCAGTTGTCAATTACAGAAGACGTAACTTCAATCGAGTCAGAAACATCGGAAGGAACCTCGAGGGTAGATCTGTTTTTCCAGTACGGCAAGGATATTGATATAGCGCTGCGGGATGCAAGTACCCGACTCGATCGCGCCAAGAGATTTTTACCTGACAGTATTGATCCCCCCATTATATTTAAAATGGATCCTGCGCAAATTCCCGTCATGGTTTTTGTTGCCAGCTCAAATTTAAAAAGCTCAGTCGAGCTTAGGGAGTGGGCAGATCATAACTTTAGAAAACGATTTCTAAACCTGCCAGGTGTTGCTGCAGTTGAGATAGGTGGTGGCCTGGAACGAGAAATTCAAATTTTAGTTGATCAAAGGCGACTGGCTGGCATGGGATTGTCTGTCGATAATATTTCTGAGGCCGTGCAATTGGCAAATCGGGATGAACCCTCCGGTCGTTTATTAATGTCTCGCCAGGAATACACAAGCCGGACAGCTGGCAGATTCAAAACGGTTGGCGAGATAGCTTCACTACCGATTCGTCTGAAATCAGGCGATATGATATCGCTATCAGAGGTTGCCCAGGTAGTTGATACCCAGGAAGATGAGAGACTGCGTGTTCGCTATAATGGTATTCCCGGGGTCAAGCTATCCATACAGAAACAACCAAACGCAAATACAGTTGAAGTATCTGATCTTGTCAAATCACGCCTAGCATGGCTAAAAAATAATGGCCTGATTCCTGAAGATGTGGTCTTGCACCAGGTGTCTGACCAGGCGCGTTACGTTCGAAATTCGCTGTCGAATGCCACAATGGCGGCAGTCAGCGGTGCTTTGCTGGCAATGTTGGTTGTGTATGCTTTTTTAGGAAATATCAGGGGCACACTAATTATTGGTACCGCGATACCGATTTCTATCCTGGTGACATTTGTTTTAATGGCATTGGCTGGCCTGACGTTTAATGTAATGACTTTAGGCGGTCTGGCACTCGGTATCGGCATGTTAATAGATAACACCATTGTCATGCTCGAGAATATTGCCCGTCACAAAAAAGAAGGTAGTGGCAAACACCTCTCGACAGGAACAATTGCAACAATTGATCATGCAAATCACGATAAGGATAATCAAAAATCAATCGCTGCTGCCGGCGAAGTCAATAGTGCTATTGTTGCTGCGACCTCCACAAATCTTGCAGCCGTACTACCATTTCTATTTATTGGCGGCCTTGTCGGATTATTATTTCGTGAACTTATTTTTACCATCACAGCGGCCATAATTGGCTCACTGTTTGTGGCGTTAACACTGGTACCCAGCCTGGCAGCAAGAATGTCTAATCAAGCAACCGGAAAGCTTAATGTTGTTGTCAGTCGCGCAATGACAAAACTCCAGGGTTTATATCGGGCACTGCTTGAGTCTGTTATCAGAGCGCCCAGACTAATAATTATTGTCATGTTTGCATTATTGGTTATCGCATTGACTGTTGTGTTTACTTCCGGAAGAAATGAATTTTTACCGGCAATGGACGATGGCAGAATATCATTGAGCGTCACCATGGATACCGGAATTTCATTGGATGAAATGGATGAAGGCGTCGTTTTCCTGGAGCAGCTTGCCCACGATCAGGGCGATGTAGAAGGAATTTTTACCCTGGTTGGTGGCAGGATATTTGGTCGGACAGAACGAACCATAGCCAACAAAAGTAGTTTAAAAGTCCAGCTTGTACCGCTGGCAGAAAGGAATATATCTGCCCAGGACTGGGCAAAAAATTATCGTCGTGCCCTTAAAAAATCACAACTCGCCGGGGTCAAGGTGCGCGTAAGGGTGCGGGGTATCAGGGGCGTACGAACCGGGCGTAGCGATGATGATATTGGTATTGCCATACAAGGCCCGGATCTCGATTCATTGTCCAATTATGGCGAGGAAGTTGTAGGCAGGCTGCAGGGGATAAAAGGCATCAGAAATATCAAACATTCCATGGAAGACAAACTGCAGGAATTTGCCATCAAGATTGATCGCGAACGTGCTGCAGAACTTGAAGTTGATACTGCAGCCGTAGGTAAAGCGCTTAAAATTGCATTGGAAGGCATTGTTATTAGTGATTACCTTGAAGGTGACCGAAATTACCCCATCCGTATCCGGCTGCCTAAAAAAGAAATAAACAGTCCGGATTCTTTAGGGGGAGTTTTGTTATTCGGAAAATCTCAGCAACGCCAGGCAATATATTTGCGTGATGTAGCATTCGTCGAACTTATTCCTTCTCCAGCAACGATCACACGCATTGACCAGATTCGTGGTGTAGAAATAACTGCGTCACTATCAGGCGAAGTACCTTTAGGCCAGGTAACGCAAGAAGTAAAAAAACGACTGGCAGATCTGGTATTACCAGGGGATTATAATTTATTTTATACAGGCACTGACGTGACTTTAAAAGAAGGAACGAACACCACAACATTATTGACGGCACTTGCGCTATTTCTGGTTTTTGTTGTTATGTCTATTCAGTATGAATCCCTGAAGAATCCAGCAGTCATTATGGTATGTGTACCGTTTGCTTTCATCGGCGTGGCAATCAGCCTGGTAGTGACATCAACACCAATGTCTATGCCCGTCTGGCTGGGAATAATTATGCTTGTCGGTATTGTGGTCAACAATGCTATTGTGCTGGTTGAGTATATTGAGCTAATGAAGTTACGCGGGTTAAGCATAACGGATTCTATACTGGAGGCTGGAAAATTGAGGTTAAGGCCTATTTTAATGACCACGCTTACTACCGTTGTTGGCATGTTGCCACTCGCAATTGGCATCGGGTCAGGCGCAGAAATGTTGCAACCCCTGGCTATTACCATTGTTGGTGGCCTCTCGTTTTCCATGATTGTCAGTCTTTTGCTTTTGCCAGTCGTATACTCGCTAGCTCATGATAAAAAAAATAAACCTGAAAATATTATTGGCCTGAGGCCAGTAGCCTGAAAATTCCGAGATTAATAATTATAATTATATGCCATGAACCTGCCTGACAGACTGGCAAAATTCTTTTTAGTCAAGGAAGATGAACACTACTCAACAGCATACTTTCTCGTATTGTTTTTATTAATCGGGGCGGGGCTGGCTGTTGGTCGTGGTTCAGCTGATACACTATTTTTTAAACGTTACGGCATTGAATATTTGCCCGTAATGTACATTTCCTTCGGTATTTTATTGTCAATTGTCAGCGCAATGTATGCTGCGTTTGCCGACAGAATTGCAGCAGAAAAATTTTTTGTAGTTATCATTGCTGCAACGACAATATTATTGCTAGGGTGCTGGGTTCTGATTAGTGTCTTGCAGTGGAGTAACGCCTACCCGTTATATTATCTTGTTTACGAAGTCGCATCAGAATTATTAATGATGCATGCACTCCTGTATGTGAATCAGAATCTTGAAACAATGCAGGCCAAAAGGTTAACCCCGTTAATTTTTGCTGCGGCACAATCCGGGAAAATAATTGGTGGGCTGGCTTTAACTTTTGCTTCGCCGGTAATCGGTGTCCAGAATTTTATCCTGTTATGGGTGGCGCTTATATTAATTGCTTTAACATTGATAATTATTCGTCACAGACGGTCCGGCGTCTCACCATATTTCAGATCAGGGAAGAAAGGCAGAAAAGGACTGGCTTATTCGATAGACCAGATAATCCAGGGAGTGCAATTTGCAAAGCGTTCCAGGTTACTCAGATCTTTATCATTGGCATTATTCTTTATCGTGATTGGTTTCTACATTATAACTTATACGGTAAATAGTATTTATTCTGAGACTTTCAGTACAGAAGAATCGCTCAGTACATTTTTTGGTTTACTGACAGTAGTAAACGGTACTATTGCTTTATTAATCCAGGCATTCCTGACCAGTAAGTTATTTCGCATATTTGGTATAAAAAAAATAAATCTGGTATTTCCGGTAACGACACTGACAAGTTATTTATTTCTTATCTTGAGTTTTACATTTCCTGCTGCATTGTTCGCCAGTTTCAACAAAGAAGTTATTATGACTGCCATAAGGAGCCCTGTAAGAAATCTATTATTTAATGCATTGCCTGATTATATGCAGGGCAGGGCCCGTGCGTTATCACTTGCCCTGGTGTTGCCATGTGCACTGATTGTGACAGGTGGTTTTCTGTTGTTTATGCAAAACCTTGAAGAATTTAGAATATATTTATACGCAGGGTTATTTTCTGTATTTGTGTACCTGTATTATAATATAAAGATTAATTCGGCTTATGTGAATGCGATATTGTCTACACTGCGCGCAAAAGTATTTATTCCCGAGGGGGTAAACACGGGCAGTATTGAATTAATCAACCAGCTAAAAAAAGGTGTAGTGCAGGAAGATAGCGATATCTCTGTTTCATATGCAAAATTATTGGCTAAAGAATATCCTGAGCAAGTCTTGCAGGTTGTGCTTGAAAGAATTAGAACTGCAGACCATGCCCTTAGTGATCGACTTCTTAAATTAATTATTGATATTGACCTGCGAGAAATAGAAGAAGAATTGTGGGTGATATTAAAAAGATCAGATAATCATCTGAAAGCGACGATATATTCTTTATTGTTTAATCAAAAAAGTTCACGTGCAATGATCGATGTTGAAAGTTGCGTTTATGATAAAAATCCCAGGTTATGCTCAGTAGGGATTTATGGCGTATTCCAATACAAAATAATTGCACTGGAATCGAAAGCGAAAGAAGCTCTTGGGACACTCCTCGAAAGTAAAGACAGCACAGCAATTCTGGCAGGCCTGCAATTACTCGAGCAGCATTACCTGGAAGAATATGGGCCTATATTAAAAAAACTTTTACTCCATGATTCCAGTCAAATTGTTAAAGCAGTATTGCGTGTCCTGTATATTTGGCCTGTCATCACAAATAATGATGAGTCTTCCTTGTTAAAAAATCTGTTGCAGCAAGAGGATCCGGAGATTCGGATATTAGCAGTGGATTGTCACATTCATCTACCGGCTGCTGTCATCGAAGACTCTGCTTTAATTATGCTGGAGGATAGTCATCCCAGGGTTAGAGAATGTGCGATTGAGGTATTGCAGAACAGAAGCAGTAATCCGGCTGGCTTGCTATTTGGATGGATTATTAATAACAAGTGCACCCCCAGGGCACAGCAATCTGCACTTCATGGCCTGAGGCTAATATTGCCGGATGTAGCCATATACGAAAGAATAGCTGAAGCGAAAGTTGAGGATGCGCTGAAATGTCGTGCGGCAATTAAGATTATTCCGGATAACAAAGTATTAACATCGCAGACTGCAATGCAACTATTACAGGCAATACTTAAAGAGAGAATTCAACAGTTTGTTGATTTATCACTGGCCTCCCTGGAATATGTGGAGGACAAATCAACTATTAATATTATAAGGGCAGGCCTTAAAAGCGGTGACAATCGGCAAATAGCCTATGCCTGCGAGGTGATGCGTCATCTAAAGAACAGGCATTTATCCAAAATGCTGGGCCAGATATATGATGGTGGTATCGAAAAAAACAAGCGTTATTCTATATTTGGTGATTTTAAGGACGTTATCCACTGGTGCACCCGGCGGCAGGATCCCTGGGTGCAAGTAGTAACAAAACAAATAGTACTTTCTTAGGTAAAATTTAATAATGTCGGATCTATTTGAACGCATATTACTTCTTAAGCAAGCCCCGATATTTTCAAAGGTATCGACCGAAGATTTACGTGTAGTTGCCCATGAGCTGGAGGAAGAGGCCTGTTTTATTGGCGAAAGAGTATTTGATATTAATGACCCAAGCGACAGAATGTACATAATCGAATACGGAAAAATAGGTATTTCGCTAGAGACTAATCCAGGGAAGAAAGAATTTATTGTCGAGCTGGGCGCCAAAGAATGTTTCGGAGAAATGGGCATGTTTGACGATAAGCCCCGATCAGCAACAGCTTATGTAATGGAGGATAGCGGACTGCTTGCTCTTGAGAAATCAAAATTACGCGCGCTTATTATTAATTATCCAGAATTAAGTTTAGGGATTATGGGTAGCATCAGCAGTCGATTACGGGATGCGAATTTGCGTCTGAAAAAGAACTGAAATTATCTCATAGCCCGATTAATACAGGGTAAACGGGTAAAAATCCTGAATATCTCTCAACTGGTTAATATGTAAGTTATTTGTAAGTCCCCCCGTGTATGGTGTCTGATATTATTTATAGTTCTGTTTCCAGATTATTTCATTCAACATAAGAGCGTGCGTAAATTATCTCAGTCATGAAAAAAATCGGATGTATCTTGTTAATCACAGCATTCCTGGTTAGCTCCTGTATTACTAATAGTGACAATGAAATACTTGAACATGACCCCCATTACACTTCTGCCGGTTTTTTTGATCTCCATATTTGTAACTGGCCTGGCCAACCATTAATTTTTTTAGCGGTTTTTTCAACACTTGATTACGAAAAAATAGAAAGTGTTACCGTCTTCAGGCCAGATAACAGCAAGGTGGGAGCATTTAACCTGGAAAGTTTTAAAGTTAAAAAATTAAAAAATAACAGGAACAAACAAATTTATCTCGCTAGATTCGCGACTAACTCGAATGAGCAAGATGGCTGGTACAAGGCAGTTATACAACTAACTGGCGGTGAAACAATAATTGCAAAAGATTACATTAATATAAAAAAAATGCCCGCCGCTAAAAATATTACACCTGCCAGTTCACTAGATATAATTCAAATACCCACGGCACTTTCGTGGCAAGAAATACCCGAAGCAGGATATTATAAAGTAACAATCAGGGATATGTGGGAAGGCGGTAAGGTCATTCATAGTTCGCCGCTCTTGCCGCATAATGAATATAGTTTACCGAAGGGATTAATAAAATCGGGCGGATGGTATACGTGGGTTGTACATGCCAGGGATGTCAATGAGGACTTGTTGCTCGGTGACTTTAATCACGGATCGCTCACTTCATCGTTGGTTTTTTTAACAGTAGATTAGTTGGCGACTGATAGTAGTGAATAAATCTGCTGAAACCGGGATGTTACGACAACTTCACAATTAAAATAAAAACGTAATAACATATAATTACTATGGTATAAATAATTATTACCCTGATATTCAAGCACTTACTGTATAGTCCTGTTTCCCAAAAACTGTACACAAGAGATTTTAGGGTCTTGTGGGAATAAATCCGAGATAGCTTGCGTCTAGAATCAGGCGTTCTATGAGGCCAGTTCTTACAGGTCAGTTTTAGCGCCTGTTTTAAGTTTATTGCCGGGTTGTTGGTAAAAACAAGCAAGGCAGTATTATTAAATAAATCATGATTTATACAAAGGTAAGGAGTAATTAGTGAGCAATCTCAATCGAAGGAAATTTATCAAGGGTACCGTGGCCAGTAGTGCCGTGTTGGCTGCCGCTGCCGCTGGTTTGTTGACCCCGGTTAGCGCCATGGCAGCATCCTGGCCCAAAAAAGCATTTAGCAGCAAGAAAGTGGGTCTGGTTTTAAAATCACTCTATGGCAGTGACCAGGTTATTGAAAGCAAGGACGTTAAAATCCGGGCACCAATACAGGCAGAAAATGGCTCTGTTGTTCCCTTTTCAATCAAAACTACAATCCCTAATCCTGAAGCAATTACCATAATGGTGACAGCTAACGCTATGCCCCTGACAGCTAACATTAAACTGCCCAGCGCAGGTGGTTACTTCAGCGCTCGCATCAAGATGGCGAAGACATCGGACGTGCAGGTTGTCGTTAAATCAGGTGGAAAATTATATTCATCAAAAGCAAAAATCAAGGTTACTGTTGGCGGTTGTGGCGGGTAAGCCAAGACCATAATACAGAAACTATCTGGACAGGAGAAAGTTTAAATGGCTCGTAAAATGAAAGTTCGTACCCGTACTCAGGATGGCATGGTTGAAGTCCTGGTTCTTGTTAGCCACCCAATGGAAACAGGCTTGCGTAAGGACAAAAAAACCAAAAAAGTAATTCCGGCACACTGGATTCAAAACATGAGTCTCATGCACAACGGCAAGCTGGCAGCGGAAGCGAACCTGGGAATTGCTGTTTCTGAAGACCCCTTGCTGGGATTCCGTTTACCAAAGGCCAAGAATGGCGACAAGATTAAAATTACATGGAAAGACAACAAAGGCGAATCAGGTGAAATTAGTGCAGTCGTTGATGCCTGATTGCTGCTGCTGGTAGAATTTTATATTTACCAGAGTTATTAAAATAAAAACGCCCCGATTTTTCGGGGCGTTTTTTATTGGAAACGTTCCTTAACAATGCCGAGCGCCAGTAGTGCCGTGCCATAGGCTGACAAATCAGAGTTTGCCGGCATCATTTTTGCGCCGGTGATATTTTCACGAATACGTTGCCAGGGTTCGTTGTGACTGCCGCCACCGGTTGTTCGAATCTCAACTACTTTGGGGGCGCCCAGGTCTGCCAGCAGGTTGTATCCCTGGGCCTCGATGTTGGCAATCCCCTCAAGCATGGCCTGAAAAAAGGTAACACTGTCGCTTGGCAGCGGCTCCAGCCTGGCCACCATATCCGGATCATTAACAGGAAATCGCTCACCGACGGCGGGTAATGGATAATAATCAAGGCCGGTAAGATTCCCGGGATCCAGCATTTGTGTCATTTCAGTCATTTGTTCAGGTTTAAAATATTGTAATAAAACCGCCCCCCCGCTGTTAGAGGCGCCGCCGGCTAACCACTGGTTGCCAAGGCGATGGCTGTAAACGCCATGTTCAGGTGAAAATACAGGCTTTTTTGAGAGTAATTTAATGACCAGGGTAGAGCCCAGGGAAGTGACCCCATGACCCGGCGTCGTGGCGCCTGCTGCCAGAAAAGCAGCTGTGCCGTCAGTGGTGCCAGCCACGACATTCGTGTCGTTAGCCATACCAAAACTCATGGCGATTTCCTGGCTTATGGTCCCCAATTCTTCGCCGGGAGCGGTGACTTCAGGTAATAACCTGGTCTCGACTTTAAGTGCCGGGAACCAGTCTGGCCAATTTAGTGTTTCCGGGTTAAATCCTAATTTTAGGGCATTATTGTGATCTGTGTGCCCCCAGCTCCCCATGAGCTTGCCAGTAATCCAGTCTGACTGGTGCAGTACATAGGCTGCTTTTTTGTCCAGTTTTTTATTTTGCAGCCAGAGTAATTTTGACAGGCCACTGCTACCACCATGGGCGCCGGAATTTTTGTCTGCAACCTTGGCAATCAAGGCGGCTTCAGCCTGGGCGCGACTGTCGTTATACATCAGGCCCGTGGTCACAGGCACGCCCTGTTTATCACAAAGCAGGATAGTGTTGGAAGTGCCATCAACGGCAATAGAATGTATTTGTTTAGGTTCGACGACCTGAAAAATATTATCAAGACAGGCACTGACTGCCTGCCACCACTGGTCAGGGTCCTGGGTGACCTGGTTATCACGACGTGCGGGGCTGGCAATGGGGCTCTCAGCCTGGGTGATCTGGTTACCGCTGTAATCCACTGCCACTATGCGGCAACCAGTGGTCCCGAGATCAATTCCCAGGTAAACAGGGTTATCACGAGCGAATACCTCTTCAGGTGGAGGCACATCTAATGTTTTAGTAGGTTGATGCTCTGGGCCTTGTGTTTGATCAGGGCTTGGCGACGCCTCAGGCGCTGACGGTGAGGCATCTGGGGTAGGCGTGATTTCAGGTACCACCTCTGGTGCTGCGACAGGGGTTTTGTTCCTGGCCCTGCCGAGCATGGGGAAACGCTGGCGGCGTGTTGTCATGGCTTCGTTAGCAGGCCTTTGAGTAGTCTGGGCAGGCATTTGCCCTGATGCACCTGCCGACTGGGCTGTACTTGATTGGCTTGTATCAGAGTCTTGTTTTACCCCTTGGTCTGGCCTGTCATGGGGGAAATCCTGTTTTTCTCTAGGCAAGTGGTCCGGGGCCGGGGGCAATGGCTGCCAGCCGGGCCGCCGGTATTCGGCCTGAATTGTGGTGTAGACGCCGCCCCTGACATTAAATATCGCATTGATATGTAAGTATCGGGGTGCAATGGCAGCGACCAGGTCATCCAGAATAGTATTGGTTACTTTCTCGTGGAATGCCCCTTGATCCCGGTAAGACCAATAGTAGAGTTTCAGGGATTTGAGTTCAATACAGGCCTTGTCAGGCACATATTCTATCTGGATAGTGGCAAAATCGGGTTGGCCCGTTTTGGGGCAGACACAGGTAAATTCCGGGGTTTCAATCTCAATAATATAATCCCGCTCAGGATGCGGGTTTTCAAACGATTCCAGTGTTTTGCCGGGACCATTTTTTGCTCCCTTTTGTTTCTTGGTAGGCATTTACTTTCCCTTATGCTAGCTTTGCGTATCTCGCGGCGGATTGTAGCCCAATTTGCCCAACATTGAATATTTCGTGAGTATTTCGGTAAAACCATGCGTCTGAAAAAAATCAAGTTAGCCGGCTTTAAATCATTTGTAGATCCTACCACCATTCCCATTAACGCCAATTTGATAGGTGTTGTTGGACCAAATGGTTGTGGCAAGTCCAATATTATTGATGCGGTGCGTTGGGTGATGGGCGAGAGTTCTGCCAAACACCTGCGTGGCGATTCCATGGCTGATGTTATTTTCAGCGGATCCAATACCCGCAAACCAGTGGGTAAAGCCACTGTTGAGCTTATTTTTGAGAACAAGCAAGGCAAAGCTCCAGGTCAATATGCCTCGTTTACCGAAATATCAATCAAGCGCGAGGCTTCCCGAGATGGCAATTCAGATTATTCAATCAATAAAACCCGCTGCCGAAAAAAAGATATTACCGATTTATTTCTGGGGACTGGTTTGGGGCCGCGCGCTTATTCAATTATTGAACAAGGCATGGTAACCAGGATCATTGAAGCCAAACCTGAAGATCTCAGGGGATTTTTTGAAGAGGCTGCCGGTATTTCCAAGTACAAGGAGCGTCGTCGTGAAACCGAGAACAGGATGCGCCATACCCGGGAAAATCTTGAGCGGGTAGAAGATATTCGTCGTGAACTTGATACCCAGATTCAAAAATTACAGCGCCAGTCAAAGGCAGCTGCAAAATATAAAGACTTAAAACAAAATGAACGCCAGGTGCAGGCGCAGCTGATTGTATTGCGCTGGCAGAAACTTTCAGTCGAGCTCAAGGAAAATGATAAGATACTTTCTCAAAAACAAACAGAGCTGGATGCAGTTTTAGCCGTCCAACGAGAGATCGAAGCCCGCATCGAATCATTACGGGCAAAACAGGTTGAAGCCAATGACAACCTGAACAAGGTACAGGAAAAATTTTATTCTGTCGGTGCAGAAGTAAATAACATAGAACAAAAAATTCAACATACTAAAGATACGCGACGCCAGCAGCAGCGCGAACAGCAGCAGGTTAATCAACAATGGCAAGAGGCGAGCGATCATTTAACCGAGGACAAAGCCCTGTTATCTGATCTTGAAGTGCAACTTGCCAGCGCCAAACCGAATATTGAAACTGTGCAACAACAGTTTAACGAAGCACTTGAAGCGATGACGACAGCTGAATCTGATTTACAAAACTGGCAACAAGAGTGGCAGTCGTTTAGTGAGATTGCCGCCGAGCCTGAAAAGGCCGCCGAAATTCAAAGATCACGAATACAGCACATCAAACCCCAAATAGAACAATCAAAAGTGCGTCTGGATCGTTTACAGGCCGAACAACAGACCCTCAATGAGGCATTGGCCCGTGAAAATATTGATCAATTACGCCAGTCAGCAGAAGAAATAAGTAAACGAAGTACAGACTCGGAACAACAGCTCGAAATACTGGAAACTGAAATTCAGGACAATCGAATAGCAGTTGATTCCGGTAGTGCAGCGCTCGATGTCGAGAAAAATGAGTTACATGGATTAAACGCCAGGCTCGATTCTTTACGTGAGTTGCAGGAAAATGCAGAAGGCAAACATGATGACCAACTGGCAAGCTGGTTAAACAATAAAAACCTGTCAGACAAACCAAGACTATCAGGCAAGATTCAGGTTGAAGATGGTTGGGAAAAAGCGGTAGAACGGGTATTGGGAAACGCGCTGGCAGCAGTTTGTGTTGATAAACTCGACCCGGTCATTGGGGATCTGGAATCGCTAAAAACATCCAGTCTTGCAGTGCTTGAAAATACCACAACAACAAATACGGTCAGTGACGATTCATTATTGAATAAAATTCAATCAGAATTTAACTTGTTCCCGTTGGCAGGCAAGGTAAAATTTTCTGAAGATTTAGCTGACGCTAACAAAAGAAGATCCGGGCTGGCTGATGATGAATCGATAGTTACCAAATCAGGTATTTTGTTGGGACCAAACTGGATTAGTTTGATTAACCAGGAGGGGGCTAATGCAGGGATACTGGCAAGGGCCCGGGAAATTGAGTCTATCGAGAATAAGCTCAGTGGTCTTGAAGCAAAAATCAATCAGCAACAGGCAGGTCTCGAATCACTTCGCTCAAGCATTAAAGATCAGGAAAGTAACCGGGACGGGTTGCGAAGAATTATCACAGAGACGACACGGGAAAAAACTGAAATATTAACCGAGCTGGGCAAAAGTGAAACACAGGCTAACCAGACTGAAAACAGATTAAAGCAAATTTCAAATGACATAACCGAGCTGGAAGCGGGCATTGAAGAGAATAGCAGTACCTTAACGGATTCTATGAAAATTCTTGAAAATGCTGAAGGCATGTCTGGTTCCCATGCCGACAAACGAAATTTTCTTGAATCCAGGCAGGGCGAACTAAAAAATAAATTGGCGTCTACGACAGAGTTGGCGAACGACAAACGGGATGGTTTGCACAGGCTGGAAATAGATCACCAGCGTATCAATACAGTTTTTGAGTCTACCCAGCAGAGCATTGAAAGACTGGAGTCACAATTGTCACAACTTAGCAATCGTCGCCAGGAGCTGATAACACACTTATCCAGTGATGTGGACCCGGAGCAGACATTAAAAGCACAACTTGAAGAGCATCTTGGCAACCAGGTAGCTGTGGAAAAAGATATGACATCTGCCCGAAAAGTTGTCGCAGACCTGGATGAGGACTTGCGCGGGCAAGAAAAAAATAGAACAAGCCAGGAAGAACAGGCGCAATTATGCCGACAGGGCATGGAGCAAAACCGAATCGACAGGCAGGAAGTGATTGTTCGTCGCGATACCCTGGAAGAAAAACTGGCTGAATCAAATCTCACAGTTGAACTAGTAATTGCAGACATGCCTGAACAGGCCGATGCCGAAGCCTGGCAGGAAGAATCTGAAAAAATTGCCCGCCGTATCTCGCGTCTTGGGCCAATTAATCTTGTGGCGATTGAAGAATTTGAAGAACAATCAGAAAGAAAAACGTACCTCGATAAACAGTTTGATGATTTAGCCCAGGCACTGGCGACTCTCGAAGAAGCCATTCAAAAAATTGACCGCGAGACCCGCACTCGTTTTAAGGAAACTTTCGACAAGGTTAATACCGGTTTCCAGGCATTTTTCCCCAAGCTATTTGGCGGTGGTCATGCCTATCTTGAATTGACGGGCAATGATTTACTTGATACAGGCGTAACTGTAATGGCGAGACCACCAGGCAAGCGGAACAGTACCATTCACTTATTGTCCGGTGGTGAAAAAGCCTTAACCGCAGTCTCACTAATATTCTCTATTTTCCAGTTAAACCCCGCACCTTTTTGTTTGCTGGATGAGGTTGATGCACCATTAGATGACGCCAATGTTGAAAGGTATTCTGAAATACTGAAACAGTTGTCTAACGAAACCCAGCTACTCTATGTCACGCATAACAAGATCACCATGGAGACAGCTGAGTTGTTGTTGGGCGTCACCATGTCTGAACCGGGCGTGTCAAGACTGGTTGCAGTTGATGTGGAGGAAGCCATGGAGATGGTTGTGTAGATATGAGTCTGCAGCTTGCCTTACTTTTAATTGGTCTGGTTGTCATAGCTGCAGTGGTCATGGGTTCCTATGACAGGGCACGACTTGCAAAACGAGCAAAAGAATTAACCAGCCAGGTTCGTACGAGCACGTTTACCCGTGAAGCCCTGTCAATTCTGGACAAGGCGTTTCATCCCGTATCAAGGCTTGATTTTAATCCCACGCCATTGCGTGGCGTCGCCAAACGATTTATTCGCGGTAAGGATAATATTCCCGTACTGACAGTTAATGACGAAGATGCCGCCTTTCTCGAAGAGCTGGAACGTATAGAGCAGGCAGCCACTATGCCAATTGATGTAGAACTCAACCCGGTCAGTATTCAGGGTAATGGTGATCAGGCCGGCGAAATGGATAATACATCTTCATCATCTTCCTGGTCAGAAAATACAAGCATGCCGGATGCAACCATTGATTTTATTATTGAGTTGCCAGGTAAGGGCCCCTTGTCCCGGAATCGTGCATTGGGAATTTATAAACAAAATGAGTACCTGCTCAATAAACCCAGACGATTGTATGGTTTGCGTTATATAGGAGGGGTCTGGTCAAATCTGGATAATGATTCTGACACGGCACAATATAGCGATATGTTATTGGCGATACAACTTGTCGACAAGTCAGGTGCTATTGACGAATCAGAGTTAAATACATTTGGCCAGTTAGGACTGAAGTTGGCAGATGGACTGAATAGACCAAGCAAGATGGCTACGACATTTGAAATGGCGCTGCAAAAAGCCGCTGAGTTGGATAGTTTTTGCCAACAGTACGATACAATTGCAGGACTGAATGTAATGCCATCAAGTAACCAGTGGTTTTCAGAAATCGAGATAAAAAAAATAGCACTGGAAGCGGGATTACAGTTCGGACCAATGGATATATATCATTGCAAGAATGATCAGGCCCTTGGTTGCCGGCACATGTTCAGTATGGCTAACCTCTTTGAGCCAGGCACATTCCATGCCCAGGAAGATTATCAGGACGATGATACGAAACAGGTTAAGGGCCTGACATTTTTCATGCAAATTCCCTGCGCTTATGCGCCCGCTAAAACGTTCGATAAAATGGTGGCAGTTGCAAAATTATTTAGCAATAAATTAGGCGGTTATGTTTCAGATCAGGATAACCACCCGTTAACAAGTGATGGTACCTTGTCGATTCGTCGACACATTGATTATATGGCCAGTGAAATGCAAAAAGCTGGCATCATGCCCGGTAGTGAAATTGCACTGAGGCTTTTTAATGCATGAGCAACAAAAAATATCAGTCACAAGTTGAATTACTGCGTAAACAGATTAATCACCACAATTTCCAGTATTATATCCTGGACGACCCGGAACTACCGGACACTGAATATGATCGTCTCTTAAAAGAATTACAGGATATAGAGAAGGCCCACCCGGAATTAATTACTCCGGATTCTCCCACCCAGCGTGTTGGTGCCAAACCACTTAAACATTTTTCCGAGATCAAGCATGAAGTCCCTATGCTGTCTTTGGGGAATGCATTTAATGAAAAAGAACTAAGGGATTTTGATCGGCGCATTCTGGATAAACTGGAAGTTGATCACGTAGAATATGTTGCAGAACCCAAGCTTGACGGCCTGGCGGTTACTATTATGTACCGGGATGGAATAATGAATTATGCGGCGACCCGTGGTGATGGCTCCACTGGTGAAGATGTTACACAGAATATCAGAACAGTGAAAACGGTCCCGCTTAAACTTTCAGGAAACGGCTGGCCAAAATTACTTGAAGTGAGAGGGGAGGTGTTTATCTCTCACAAGGGATTTAAACTATTAAATGATTCTCAGAGAAAAAAAGATGAAAAAACTTTTGCTAATCCCAGGAATGCCGCAGCAGGTAGCCTGCGACAACTGGATTCCAGGATAACTGCCACACGGCCACTAGAAATTATTTTTTATGGGCTGGGAAAAGTTGTTGGCAATAATTTATCTCTTTCACATTTTGAGACGCTTAAAAAGTTAAAGACCTGGGGATTACGAATTTCACCCGAGGCCAGGCTGTTAAAAGATGTACAAGGCTGTCTCGATTACTACAAGAAAATGTTAAAGACGCGGGATTCACTGCCTTACGAGATAGATGGCGTTGTCTATAAAGTTAATCATTATAATCTTCAGAAAAAAATGGGGCAGGTAGCACGAGCGCCGAGATGGGCAATTGCCCACAAATTCCCGGCCGTAGAAGAAATGACGCGATTATTAAGCATTGACGTTCAGGTGGGACGTACAGGAAAAATTACGCCAGTGGCTCGTCTTGAGCCTGTGACCGTCGCCGGGGTTACGGTAAGTAATGCCACCTTGCACAACCAGGACGAGATTGATCGCAAGGATGTGCGTATTGGCGATATGGTTATTGTTCGCAGGGCGGGTGATGTCATACCAGAGGTCGTTAGTGCCATTAAATCGGAAAGAAAAAAAGGTGCGAGAAAATATAAAATGCCGACCAGTTGTCCTGATTGTGGTTCTGCTATCATAAAACCAGAAGACGAAGCCCATGCACGATGTTCTGGCGGCTTATACTGTTCTGCGCAACGAGTTGAGGCCATTAAACATTTCGCATCAAGGCGCGCCATGGACATTGAAGGCTTGGGTGACAAGCTTGTCGAGCAACTTGATGAGACCGGGTTGATTCAGGATGTATCAGATCTATTCGGGCTCACGCAGATACAGCTTTCTGAACTGGATCGAATGGGCGAAAAATCTGCTAACAATATTCTTTTGGCCCTGGAAAAAACAAAATCAACTACACTGGACAGGTTTGTGTTTGCCCTGGGAATTCGCCAGGTAGGTGAGGCAACCGCTAGTGCACTGGCTGGACACTTTGGGACGCTTGATAAAATAATGGCCGCTGACCAGGATGATCTGATTGCAGTGCCGGATGTAGGCCCTGTGGTTGCCGAAAATATAAAGCAATTTTTCAGGGACAAACACAATAAATATGTGGTTAGAAAACTTATCAAGGCAGGTATTCACTGGCCAGTAAACTCTGTAAAAATCACAAATCAAAAATTAAGAGACAAAACATTTGTTCTCACGGGTACCTTGGCATCCATGAGCCGTGAAAACGCCAAATCAAGGCTGAAAGCGTGTGGTGCTAAAGTATCAAGTAGTGTCTCTAAAAAAACAGACTACGTTGTCGCCGGTGAGAACCCAGGCACTAAAGTGAGCAAAGCAGAAGCGCTTGGTGTAAAAATTATAAATGAAAAGACCCTGGAAAAAATGCTTGTCGAATAATTTATCTAGCCAATATCGATAATACCGGGAATTATCTGGGGGAGGCTCTGATCTATTGTCATCTCGACCGTAGCGGAGAGATCTCAACCCGCGGAACCTCAGTAGTTACAGGAAGTGACAAGATTCCTCCGCTTCGGTCGGAATGACTAACATATGCCCAAATGACAAATATATGTCGGGATGGTAAGCATGTATTGATCAGAGTTTCCCTAGCCAGATTTTTTAATTACGGTTTTTTTTACCTCGTACAGTGGTGCAGCGCCAGGTTTTTGAAAATAATATCCCTGGTAATAATCAATATCAAGACCGGATACCGCCTCAAAATCAACTTTTTTGCTTACGTGCTCAATGACAGTTTTGCAGCCGAGGGCATGGGCAATATTATTCATGGCCTGGACCAGGGCCAGGTTAACTGGATTGCTATCCAGGTTGTGTACATAACTACCATCAATTTTAACAACGTCTACTGGCAGATCCTGCAAATACGTAAAAGATGACATGCCTGCACCAAAATCATCGATTGCAGTCTGGCATCCCATGGCTCTTAATTCCGTAAGAAAAAGCCTGGCAGCAGAAAGATCGGCAATAGCGGCAGTCTCTGTTACCTCAAATAATATAGCCTCTGGATTTACGCCACTGGTCTCTATCGCTTGTTGAATAACAGTCAGCACACTTGTCTCAGACACAGATTTACCAGACAAATTAATAGAAAACTTTATTCCGGGACTATCTTTAAGATACTGTGCTAATTTAGTTATTGCTTTTTCTATTACCCATTTATCGATTTCTGGTGCCAGGCCAAATCTCTCGGCGGTGCGAATAAAACCAGTAGGCATTATAGTTTCATTGTTTTCACCTTTTAGCCTGATCAATACCTCAAAATATTCAGCTGAAAGCGTAGTAGAATTTATTACTGGCTGATAATGAAGAAAGAATTGATTATTATCTATTGCATCTCTGATTTTTCTTGACCAGCTTATATCTTTTGTAAGCGTTGTAATTTCTGATTCGCTTTCCGGGTTAAACATGTGTACACAATTTTTTCCTGCAGTTTTTGCCAGGTGGCAGGAAAAATCGGCTTGTGATAAAACCTCATCTGCATTTTTTGTTTTATTTGATATCAAAGAGACGCCAATCGAGCAGCTTATATCGTATCTTATACCCTTGTGGTTAAAAATATGATTCGATAAGTTAGCTTGATAATCTTCGGCAATATTTTTTGCTGCATCGAAATTGGTATCATAGACCAGCAGGGTAAATTCATCACCACCGAACCGAGATATAAGATCGCTTCTACGGGTTCGCTTGCCAAGTATATCTGCTACTTCGGTAAGCAATCGGTCGCCAGCAGCATGACCAAGGGTATCATTAATGTATTTAAAATTATCAAGATCTATATATAATACAGCGCAAATTACATTCGTACCCCGGCGTGCTTCATGGACAACACGATCCAGTTCAATTTGAAAAATGTAACGATTTCTTAAACCAGTGAGCGTATCTCTTTCAGCTATATTTTTTAGGTGCTCCATCATTGCCTTGCGTTCACTAATGTCGGAAACCAGCGCACTGAATATTATTTTTCCTTCCAGCTTTATCTTGCTGACTTTCAGGGACATCGGGAACGTAGTGCCATCAGTTCGTCTGCCTGTAACCTCATTTTCACGGTCAAGGTAATGATGCGTATCATTCATAAGAACTTGATCCATATACTTACCTTGTATGTCAGAATCTGGTTTAGGTACTAACATGCTGATATTTTTCCCGACTACATCTTCTATAGAACATAAAAAAAGCTTTTCAGCAGCGTTATTGATTCGATCAATAATTCCATGTTCGTCAGTAGTGACAATACCTTCAGCCGCGTTATCAAAGATTGCCTGTAATCGTTGTTGACGAGAATTTACTTTCGAACGCATGGCAGAAAATGCAGTAACCAGGTCATTAATTTCAGACGCAGAGCTTGTGGCTAATTCAGGTCCAGGGGTTCCCGTTGCTTCCGCATTAAGGGCTTTAGAAACATTTGCAATGGGTCTGATAACGGTATACTCATAAATTATGATGCCCAATATAGTTGTTAAAGCCCCAATGAAAGCAAGCAACCATATTGCGTTTGATAATTTTCCAGATGTTTCCCTCATGGCGATAATATCTTTGGAGGTAAATTCAACAATATTGTCAGACAGAAGGTTAATTGTTATCCAGATTTGCTTAAACAAAGGGAGTACTTCCAGTTTCATCAGTGCTAAATCTTTTCTCTTCTTGTCAGCCAGGTAAAGCTCCATAACCTGTTGGTGATATGTTGACCAGACAGATGCAAGACGTTTTAGTTTATCAAGAGATTTCTCCAATGGGCTATACAGAAAATTATTATTTTGAAAGCTCGTGAGAATATCAAAGTTCGCTTGTATTAAATCAGCCTGCTTAGTCACATGTAATTTTTGCTGACTGACAGCATCAAATAACTCTATTTTATTTAAATTATTTTTAATAGCAGCGAGATGATTAAATGATGATGTCATAACCAGCCATTCATGCTTTAATTTCTGAAAATGATTCTTGACTGCGTTATTTTTCGAGCTACCAATGTCTACTTTTACATTACCAATGACTTCTGTTACTTGTTTCAGAAATTCTACATCGACAGGCGCCATTCGTTTCGAGGTAATACTGCCAGCAGGAAATATAGCATTATCATCTTTTCTAATTTCAATTATATCATTAACTTTCCTGTTCAATTTTTTGATATAATTATCAAGTAGTATGATTATTTGGTCATTATTTGCTGTGTCTTCATAGAATGAAAGCAGGTTTAGCTCAGGCAGTTTGGAGGTTAAATCATCGAGCGTCGTAATAATTTCAACTTTATAAAAATCATTAGGGTCAATCAGATATAGCTGAAGTGTTGTCTCAATTTTCCAGATGGCATCTGTAATTTCAGTTAACAGGGCAAGAGTCTGTTGTCTTTCAAATGCATTTGAGGTGCTCGCTGTGTTTGTGCGTGACACCAGTAAACTGGAAAAATAGGCAGCCACAAATAGAAGTAACATAAAAATAACAGAAGCAAAAATAATCCGCGAACGAATACTGTCCAGGCGGATAAGTTTAAAGAATGCGTGAATGCCGGTAGTGCGGGTTTCCTGGCTCAAGTTAAGACCTGCTTTTTTTATATAAGTTGTAAGGCCAGCATGGTACGACGAGCCCGTGTAGCGCCTATGCCCCTTAAAATTGATTATTCTTATACTTCTGGCGCTCAACTTAAGTATAGAACTTAAGTATAGAACCTGGGTCTCATCTGTCACAAAGTATTGGCAGTTTTTTGCTATAATCCTTAGCAACAATTGTAGTATATATTTAACCTATTGAATGTATGGAGAAAAATATTGAAACTTAATTTTTTAACGGCAATCACGTTGTTACAGCTTTTGCTGTTAAGCCAGGCCGCTCAGGCAGGCCCCAAAGAAATCAGGCAACAGCTAAAGCAATCCATGCCAGGCCTTGAAATCAAATCGATTCGTAAATCGCCTGTTAAAGGCCTGTACGAGATCGAGGTTGGCATGCAAATCGTTTATGTGACGGGTGATGGCAAGCATCTGGTGGTTGGTAAAATCATCAAGGTGGACAATAAAGAGAATTTAACGGAAAAAAGGCAGCAAACCTTGCTGGCCAGTATGGTGAACGCATTACCAGAAGATTTAATGATAATTATCGAGCCTAAAAAGGTGAAACGGACCCTGACCATTTTTACCGATGTGGATTGCCCCTATTGTGCAAAACTGCATGAAGAGGTCCCCGAGCTGGTGAAAGCGGGTGTGCGCATCCGGTATTTACTCTATCCAAGAAATGGCCCGGCGACGCCTACTTTTCGTAAATCTGTGGCAGTCTGGTGTTCCAAAGACAGGGTCAAGGCCATCGGTATGGCCAAGCGTGGCGAGAAACTTGAATATAAAGAATGTGATAACCCGGTCATGAAAAATTATAGTTTGGGCAGACATATTGGCATTACCGGCACACCGACTATTATATTGGAAGACGGCAGTATGCTGGGGGGTTATATGCCTGCCAAGCAAATTCTTAAAAGGCTTGGGTTGCCAGGCTAGTACGAAGGGTTATTAAACCAAGCGTCATTTTTATAGAAGGGATGAGCAACGAATAAAGAAAAACCGAGATCCTTGTTTCGTCTTTTTGATGCCGTAACAGAGATTGTACGGCTACGGCGGCAACTATCCGACCTTAAAGGCAGCGTCAAGCACAATGCCGAGGTGTGGTCGGGATTCCGGTTTATTGAAATTAGCTTGATTGGCGCCAAAACTTTTGATGAGCTGATTGACGGGTTGTCAGGCGGTTTCCCCCAGGCCTTTCCCGATATCGACTGCATCACGCTAGCCTGTTTTGATAATGATTATGAAATTACCCGCCTGTTAACACAGGGTGGTAAGCAGGCGCCTCATCCCGCTTTTGTACGCCTGGAGCCAGACGACTTATCTATACTTTTTAGTAATTTTAACCGCCCGATGCTGGGCATCTGTGACGATACCCTGCAAAATACTTTTTTTCCAAAATTTGAAGGCACATTAAACTCTGCGGCAATCTCGCCGTTGATAGTACAAGATCGTTTAATAGGCTCGCTCAACCAAGGCAGCTGTAAAACAAACAGGTTTTCAAGTTCTTCAGCTACAGACATGTTGCAACACCTGACTGCAGTTACTGCCGTCACAGTTGATAATGTCCTTGTTCACGAACGATTGCGTGAAGATGGCCTAACCGATCCCCTGACAGGATTATCAAACCGTCGTTTTTTTGAGCGTCGCCTGAAAGAAGAAGTTAAACGCTGGTATCGAAATAATGGCGCCTTGTCATGCATGATTGTGGATATCGATTTTTTCAAGAAAGTAAACGATCAATACGGCCACCAGGTTGGCGACGACGTATTGAAAGTAGTGTCTACTGAACTGGGCAGTGATTTGCGGGCAAGTGATGTACTGGCCCGTTACGGTGGTGAGGAGTTTGTGCTTTTATTGCCAGAGACCGACGCTAGCCATACTGTAGAGATCGCCGAGCGTTTACGAGAACGTATCGCCAACAAACAAGACTGGCAAAGTTCGGTGCCTGTAACAATTACTATTTCAATTGGCGTGTCTACGCTAACTGCTGCCAACCTTGATCAAACCCAGGCTTGTAACTGGTTAGTCAGGCAGGCTGATACCGCGCTTTACAAAGCCAAGAATCGGGGTCGGAATTGTGTGGTCCAGGCAAACAAGCAGACCGATGCGAATTAAAGCAGATATTTATTTGTAATATCAGTGGCCAGTCGTGCTGAAGCTACGTTTTTAGAATGGAGAAGATCCGTGTCAGAACGCCTCAAGTTTGCCAGTATTTATTGAAACGTAAACATTCTGTCTAGCTTACATCATTTCATTTTATTTTTTTGTAAAAGTGGGCATACGCGGGCCTCTGTCATGAAAATCATTCAGCCAGTGACCTGTATATCCATGACATAGCCTGTTCCACAATGAGTATTGTAATCACAACAATAATAAACGCAACCAGTCCATGTATTGGCCCACTAAATAAAACACTGTTACCAAATGATACGTTGATAGCTTCGAGTATTAACAGTTTTGAAATAAAAAGTATCGCCCAGGTAGAGAGGCCTCGCAAAACTTTGGCTTTTAAGCCCGGCTTTTTTTTAAAATAGTTAGCTACCCGGTGCTCTATTATGAGGGTTGCCTGTAGCAATACCTGCAGTAATATTGCTGCCAGCAATGAAATCGTGAAAGTTTGAATAAAAACATAATCCCAATATTGGCTGAACAGGTTTAATACCGTTAGATCAATCAATACGAAAAATGTATACCTGAAAAATAATTGTTGCCGTTTCGAGAATGACCCGGCATGTTTATTTTCAATTACTGCTTTTGTTATCACGAAGCTCCCCTTTGATAAATAGATTAATTCTTTAAACCGTTCGTGAACTATTTAGTGTTATCTGTCGATTTGTGTCGCTCTGCCTGTAATTTTTTTGTCTCATTTTGAAATGTTGACATAAGGGCAGCAGTGGATACACCGATCATTAATACGCCATTGATAGCTTCGAGGGCACCAAGCAGTCTATATTTTTCTGACATAACGATGTCACCATAACCCAGAGACGCAAAATTAACAGCCGAGTGATAGAATGCAGTATCAAATTGCTGAAACTCACCTAACATCAGGAACAACAGTGCCCATAAGGCAATTTGTCCCAGGTTACCAATAACCAGTAATAACATGATACTGCTAATAACCACCAGGCTGGACAAAAACGATGCCTGATCCCTGGTATAATGCTTGCGATAGTAGTAACGAATGGCAATTACTATAAGAACAATTTGCAGCAATAAGCTCAACACCATCGTTGGCAAGCCCAGTAAGAAGTTAGTCAACATTTATAATTCTCCGAAGGATCATATGTTTGATGCAGCCTGTTTGTTGCGTCGGTAAGTACGAAGATATTCCATCACGTATAAGGCTAACCAGGCATAAAGGGTGATGCCTATGAACAGGCTCATGCGGCTGAAGAATGCTGCATAGACATCTTTGCCATTGGCGCTGTCTGCAACGGCCGGGCCTAGCATTATCAGCATGGTCATGGCCACGTTTGTCCAGAAAGAGGCAGGGAACTGTGTCGGGATTAACTGGTAAATTTTACAAGCAAAATACAGGCACGCTAATAACATCCACAGAAAGAACATCCATAAATTAGTATAGATGCCCAGTAACATCCAGAAAATTACAGCAAAAACACCGCCCAGGAAAGTGGAGCCCAGGAGTTCCTTACCCGCATCTTTTGCATTTACCATTGAGCTTTGTTGAGCTAGTAAAACCGCTTTCAGGACAAGGGCCATATAGGTAGCAGGGTTGGTGAGTACCAGCCAATATACCGGAAGTACTATTGCTGTACTGCGTAGGGCTATCCAGTTGGATTGATCCGCAGTGACCGGTTTTGCCGACTTTTCTGAAATCGTGGCAGGATCATCCGGCAACCAGGGATAAATCATCCACTGACAAAAAACCGCGATAGTGACACCCAGCACAAGACCCTTAATGACCAGGACTGCAAGACCGAAACTGACTGTACCGGCTGCCGATATCAGGGTAAAACCGATTGTGAGAAAGGTGCCGAATAATACCTTACCCATATTCACTGTCAGGTAGTTACTAAAGTACAAGCCCAGGGCTACAACCAGGAGAGCAGTAAACTGGTAATGCAGCAACATTGGTATCAGCAGGAGTCCCACGCCACAAGTTATGATTATTACAACTAATAGCCCAAACAAACTCTTCGGTCCCATGGGAGGTCCTGGCATTGCCGCAAACATGAAGGCAAACAGCGGTGCAATAAAAGGCAGCGGAATTTGCAGACCGTAAGCGATAACCAGGGTCAGTGCCGGGATAATACTTAAGCGAAATATACGCCTGGCCTGGATATGCATCGTAGATTATTTACCGTGCGACCGGGCAGAGTAATGACTACGATCAATTAATTTGAAGCTAGTAGGCATAGGAGAACAGGCTCATGATGCGGATGTAAATCATGCCAATCAGCTGCGTCAGCCAGGCGCCATCACTGTAGGCAATCACTTCTGCCTGACCACCAATCCGTACATGATTCCGTATTCTTTTACGATGCTCACGATCAATTTCTATCATGACGGGATAGCGTTGTGACTGGCGTAACCAGTCACGGTTATTCTCTATGGTTGGTAGATTGCCCGCCGCTGGTGGCTGCCCGGTAGCTACTCCGAGACCAATACTGCGTACTTTACCGCTAAAGACATTGCCCGGCATGGCATCAATTACCAATTCTACTGGCGTACCAACCTGCATATGCCCCAGGTTATTTTCAGTAAACTCTGCCCGTATCCAGTAGTCTTGTATGGCAATAAGTGTCATTACCGCAGTACCATTGCCAGCATACTGGCCAACATCAGCACGCAGTTCAGTGATGATCCCCGCTGCCGAAGCCCGGACAACGGTATTTTCAAGATCCAGGGCCGCTTTTTCGACCGCACTCTGTGCCGTCTTAAGTTGTGCATTGTCCATGCCGTCATCACCTTTTTGTTCTTTGGCACGTTGAATTTCAGCTTTTGCAGCCAACACTTTAGCCTGCGCCTGTTTCAGGGAAGCGCGAGACAATTCCAGGCGCCTGACAGAGATTGCACCCTTGTCCTCTTTGTATAATCGCTCCAGACGTTTTGCATCCTGATCTGCTTTGATCGCATTGGCTTTTGCTGCAAGTAAATTTGCTTTTGCCGACTCCACCCCGGCTGCACCAGCACCAATTTGTTTTTTTGTGTTTTCAAGATCAGACCTGGCCCGTTTCAGGGCGATTTCATATTGTGAACGGTCAATCTCAAACAAAGTCTGTTCGGCCGCCACGGTCTCATTATTTTTTACCCAGACTTTGGTAACCACGCCACCGACTTTTGGGGCAACGCCAATTACAAAGCCCTGTATTCGTGCCTGTTGTGTGTAGGGCGTATATCTGTCGGAAACCAGGTACCAGACCAGGCTCAGAAAAATTGCCAGTAAAATCCCGGCAGTGCCTTTTTTAACCGTAGTAAGCGCCGTTTTCCCTCCTTCTTCTGTATCCTGGTCAGTCTCAACAAGGGGGTTTTTTTTATTCTCAGTCATTTTCAGAGCTCTCCTGAGCAGATTCTTGATTGACCCTGGATTCAGATAATGGGTGGATCAATAAGTCGCCCCATTTGCTACGTTCTTGCATTGTTGCGCTCGTTTTTTCTGGGACAAGTTTTGTAACAGGCATCTCAGTCCAGCCGCCACCAAGTCCCTTATACAGAGCAATGACTGCACTGATATGATCTCCATGAGTTTGCAACTGACGCTCGGCCTGGTTAAATTTTGCCCGTTGCGCATCCAGTACCCGTTGAAAATCAGCATAACCCTCCCGGTATCTAATGTTCGCTATTTCCAGTGCCCGCTCCGATGCTACCACGGCCTTATCAACCAGAATTTTTTGTTCAGCCGTTTTCTGAATACTGTAGGCAGCATCGTCTACCTCCCTGGCTGCTTGCAAAACTGCGTCCTGGTAGGATTCGATCAGTTGTTGCAGCCTGGCATCCTGGACCCGCACATTGTTTTTAATACGACCATAATCGAAAATGTTCCACTTCAGGCTTGGGCCAATCTGTAAACTGCCTGTAGACGAACTTCCACCAAGACTGTTGCCTGACAGGCCGATACTACCCAATAGCGATATTGCTGGATAATAATCTGCCTCGGCAATGCCGATCTGGGCCGATTGGGTCGCGACCTGCCATGCCGCTGCGCGAATGTCGGGACGACGGTTCAGCAGCTTTGCTGGAATCTTCTGGATGCTATCAGTGGTCACGACTGGCAGTTTGTAATCTGTAACAGTCAATTCAGGTATTTCACCGGGCGGACGACCCAGTAAAGCCGATAATGAATTTCGAATTTTCAGTAGTGTTATCTCTAACGCTGGAATACTCGACAGCGTTCCCAGGTATTGCGTTTTTGCCTGTTGCAGATCCAGTTCTGAATTTTCACCGTTGCGATACAAAGTGTCAGTAATTTCATAGCTGCGTTTTTGAATTTCAGCATTTTTATAAGCAATAACGATGCGTGATTCAGTGGTACGATAGGCAAAATACAGATCCGTTAGTTGGGCACTGACCAGTACTTGTACGTCTTGTTGATTAGCAATCGAGGCAAAAAATGCCGCGTCCGCAGATTCGATGCCTCGCTGAAAACGCCCCCAAAAATCCAGCTCCCAACCCAGGTTAAAACCAACACTGGCATTACCAAAACTTTGATTAGGTGCAGGTGAATCACCGCCATAAAACTGGTTATTCACATAGTTAATCGCACCACCAATCTGTTGTACTTGAGGATAACGATTGCTGCCTGCGATGCCTAGTAAAGCACGACTCTCGAATATTCTTAAGCCGGCAATGCGTAACTGTAAGTTTTCCTGACGTGCTGACGCGATGAGTTTGTTGAGTGCCGGGTCATTGAATAATTGCCACCAGAAGCGAAGATCAATCTGTTTTTGGCCAGCTTGATCAGTAGTAACCGCATACGCGCCAGGCTCCCAGTCCTGTAACCAGGCTACATCTGGTTCCTGGTAGTCGGGACCAAGTGTTGTGCAAGCCGGGAGCAGCAGAAGATTACCAGCCAAAACCAGAAGCAGTAGCCGTTTACCAGGTAGCTTGTCTAACACGTCAATTATATTCTGGCCCTGATAAAAAATATCACATTCAACTTGTAGAAGATTTGCCAGTTGTACTCGCTGTATCGGCTTCATCAAGCCAGACCATGAACAGCGTATAGCCCAATACAAAAACAACTGCGCCTATGAACAAACCAATAATTCCGTGCGCCAACATACCGCCGATAGCACCGATGAATATCACTGCCATCGGCGCCTTGACACCACGCCCAAGAAGAATGGGTTTCAGTACATTATTCATGAGACCGACGGCAATATTCCAGACCAGGAACATGATTGCGACACCCGTACCGGCAGTTGAAAATGCATAAATTGACAACGGGATGAGAATAATCAGGATGTCTATTTGCACGACAGCGAGCACCAGGCAAATCAGTGCCAGTACACCGGCTCCCGGAATACCCATGGCCATGAATCCCAGGCCCGCCAGCAAGGCCTGTAATATTGCGATACCCAGAATACCATTAACCACGCTGGTGACGGTCGCCTGGGCCAGGTCGGTCATGCGTTTGCCATTTTCACCAACCAGCCGCGTCATTATGGCTTCTGCTGCTCGTCTTCCTTTAGCTGCCGTGGCCAGAAATACACCAGCAATAATAATCGAAAATATAAACATCAGGACGGTAAAGCCGGCGCCTGCAGCAGTTTTTATCAGCCATTTAACCATTTGTTGAAGCTGCGGCTGTACCGTCCGCAATGTTTCCTTGGGGTTTTGCGAGGTGTCAAGCCAGAAAGCTGATGCTTTCTCGCCTATCAGCGGCCATTCTTTGACGCTGGCTGGAGGAGGTGGAATGGTGAAGGTTCCTTTGTTCACTTTTGCCGTGAGTGATTGCGCTTCATTAATTAAAGCGCCACTAAGCATAACCGTGGGTGTAATCAGCAACGCGAGCAACAACAATGTATAAAAGGTGGCGCTTAATGCGTTACTCAGTCCCAACTTTGACTGTATTAATCGATGCAAGGGATAGCTGCCTACCGCAATGATAATGCCCCAGATAACCGGGACCACAAAAGGGGCGGCGATATAAAGTGACCAGAACGCCAGCAGCGCGATTAATCCGATACGGATAGCAACATCAATTTGCTGGCTGCTTGATTTTTGTTTTGAAGCATTATCTGAGGTCTTGCCCATTTAGATCTCCCGATTATAAAACAGTAACTGTTTTTATTGTTGTCGATAATTTACCCGGCTTTACTTAAAGAATGCCTTACCACATCATGCCGATAGCACGATTATACCTGCACTATATAGTGGTTTCTATGCCAGGTAAAAAAAGCAATATACATCCCAATAATGAACTGTTGTAGAATCGCCCCAATTTTCTATGACGCAGGTACCAGCAATGACCACGGCAGTAATAAATTTTTATAATAAATTCAGCGCCTTTTAACGAGTCATTATTGCATTGATTCTGGGAATTCTGACTGGCATTTTTTTCGGTGAGCCTGCCGGCGCACTAAAAGTAGGTGGAAGGATATATATTCGTCTGTGGCAAATGAAGGAGTAGATATAAAACCTAAAGAAACAAATAAACGAGCATGCCCAGTAAAACAGTAATACCTCCAATCATCATCCATTGCCAGGGTTCGGCAGTGATCGGCTGATTATGCCCCGTTGTTTGTTGCTCAGGCAAAACAGGCGGGTTATTGACGGCGTCAAGAAATTCGACCGCAGTGCTAAAGCGATCTTCAAAGTTGACTGCGCAAGCCTTTTTCATCACATCCTGTAACCATTCCGGAATATCAGCAATGTAATGCTCGGCTGAAGTAAATGAATTAAAGTTCGTAGTTATTGTGGCGGAAACACTGCCATAGGGGAGATGACCGGTAATCATTCTGTAGAGCGTGACACCGGCGGAATAAATATCGGCACGTTGATCACTTTCATCACCCACCAGTAATTCAGGCGCCATGTAACTTTTTGTGCCGCTATAGGCCTTGGTATCAGCACCGCGATCCTGGAGCTGTTCGATACTGCTTAATCCAAACCCGATAAGTGATAACTGCCGCTTCTTTTTGTCTACCAGCATATTGCCAGGTTTAATATCCCGGTGCATTACACCCTGTTTATGTAAATAGACCAGTCCTTCCAGGAGTTGTTTGATTAAATATATCGATTCATCAATTGCCAGAAAACCTTTTCTTTCGATACGTTTGCCAAGATTCTCTCCGCGTCGGTATTCCAGTACCGAGTAAAGAACCGTGCGGCGTTGTGGGCTGATATCATAAGCTTTGACAAAGTGGTCATGATCCAGGCGTTTACCAATCCATTCTTCTCTCAGAAAAGCATCAATGTAGGCAGAATCATCGGCCAGACCCGGAATAGGAAATCGCAAGGCCACAGTTTTGTCAGACTTCTGGTTAGTTGCTTTATAAATGCGGGCCAGTCGGCCTTTGTGGACCAGCCCTCGAATTTGAAAACCATCTACAGTATCGCCTTTGTGTGGTAGTGAACAAACCGGTAAGGCAGAAATTGAATCGGTACCGCGTTCCGTTTCCACATCAGGCAGTTTTTCAACTTTGGCAACACAAGCGCTAACATTGTCAGCACTACCCGCAGTTATTGCCCCCCGGACAATATTACTGGCCATTGTTTCTGCCGTATCATCTTTTATTAAATGCGCCAGCAACGAAGTGCCGTTGAGCACATCATGAATACCATCCGAGGTCAGCAAAAAAATATCCCCCTCTTGCAGATCACCATGCAGGATTTGTAAATCCATTTCAGTATTTAGTCCGCAAGCACTGGTGACGACCGAGCCCATTTCCAGAGTCGTCAGTGTATGGTCGTGAGTTAATTGACGAATACGGGCGTCACGTAATAACCAGACACGGGTATCGCCTACATGGCCGATCACCCAGTGGTGTTTATGCAAAACAAGGGCCGAGAGGGTGGTGGCACCGGTGCTGGTTGAGCTGCCTACCAGGGTATTATTGGTCGCATTAAAACTTTCTTTCATGACACGTTTTAAAGACCATGAAAGTGGAGCCGCATAAATATTTTCACTCAAGCTTGAAAGTGCCAGGGTGGCCACATCCAGTTCGTCAGACTCATCCACCGTATCAGCAATGGCCAGCACGGCTGGTTTGTTATAGGGCACGGGTGCGGGGTAGGCAACGGTGACAGCATCGTGATTCTCTGCCTGTTTGCCCGGTAAGCTTTTGCAACCTGTGTCCAGAATTAGTGGCATTTGCGAAGTCCAGCTAGCCTATTAAAATTAAGGTAAATGCATCCTTAAACATAGCACAGGGAATGACGCTTGCTATGGCGCACTAGCGAGCCGGATATTAAAATTATCGATACACTCTGACGACGATTTATTGCAAACTAACGACAGGCAATTTTTGTAAAATAATTGTTTGAATTCAATGGGGTAGCTAAGTGGTATCGGTTCTTCTGAAAGGCACACAATTTCCGGGTAAAAGCAGGAAAATCGCGACTATATTGGCATATTTGTTGGTGCTGGGTTGTGCCACTGTTGATGAGGCAGAAGTGGCTAGCGCATCTGGTATTAATGCAGAAGGGGCCGTGCCAACAGAAATTACGACAACCGAGTTTATCACTAACGATCAAATCCAAAGTCCTGCGCCATCGACTGAGCAGGATCTTGACGCTGAAATCGATACTGATCCATGGGAGGGCTTTAACCGGGCCATGTATTCTTTTAACGATGGACTCGATGAGTTTGTTTTAAAACCAACGGCCAAAGGCTATAAAATTATTATGCCTCATTATATTAGCACTGGCGTCACTAACTTTTTTTCCAACCTGAATGAATTTACCGTATTAGCTAATAGTTTTCTGCAGGGGAAATTTATCGACGGCGCTTCTGACACGGGCCGTTTACTGATTAATTCCACCCTTGGCCTGTTAGGAATTATTGATGTTGCCAGCTATATGCAGCTTGAAAAACATGATGAAGACTTTGGTCAGACCCTGGCCGTTTGGGGTATTGGTGATGGTCCGTTTGTTGTTTGGCCGGTTATCGGGGCCAGGAACATGCGTGATACCGTTGGCTGGACTGGTGACTGGGTAACCAATCCTTATACCTATGTGCAGCCTATTTCCATAAACTGGGGCCTGGCGATCACTGATATCATTGATGATCGTGCCCGGTTATTGGGTGCCAAGGATGTTTTAACAGAGGCCTCAAGTGGCGATCCTTATATTTTTATGCGTGAGGCCTATAAGCAACAACGGTTGTTCAAAATTTATGACGGCAATCCGCCGGTTGTTGAGGATGCTGAATTTGATGCCCTGTTATTCAGTGATGATGATGTTAAAAAATAGTAATTTTCTGGTTTTGGTAGTGGCTGGCGTCTTATCAATTACAAGTCTGGCCCCAGTTTACGCTGTGGGCAATAAAACCGAAGCGGTTAGTGTCAGCAACGCGACTTTGAGTTTTAAAATGATACCGCGTACCCCGGATCAAATGGCGGCTTTTTATGAAGGTCGTGGTTTCCCGGCAAAGGCCACCCAGGTCTTTAGCGAAGTGTGTTTTTTTACGGTGATTGTCAAAAACCTTTCCCGCGATATTGTTTGGCTTGAGCCAGCCAACTGGTTGATTAACAGCGAGTCTGGCGAAAATATAAACAGACTGGGCCAGCAATACTGGCGCAAACGCTGGCAGCAGCTTAACCTGCCTAAGAATAGTCAGGCCACGTTTCGCTGGACCTTGTTGCCCACGTCCCGGGATTTGCGTCCTGATGAGGGCGTCGGCGGTAACCTGGTACTGGCGGCAACATCCGGTAAAATCATGGTGACCCCGGTTTTTCGCCTGGGGGCAGATGGACGCAAAAGGCTGAAACTGGCAACCCAAACAATCCGCTGTGGCGGCAGGTGAAATTATGAAAAAACCTACCCGAACCCTACTGTTTTTTATGCTGGTCTGGTTGGCAGGTGCTGGTAACCTGGCATTTGCCGTTGAGTTACCTAAAGGACTGATTAAACTTGATGGCCGGCCCGCGCCCGCCTTGCGTTTGAGTAATAGTGATGGAGTCGTCCGTGACTTGAAGGATTTTCATGGCCAATGGGTGTTGGTCCATTTTTGGGCCAGTTGGTGCGGCCCTTGCCGGAAGGAGATGCCCAGCATTCAGGCGTTATTTAAACAGCTACCAGCAGACAAAATAGCCTTTTTCCTGGTTAATACGGCCGAATCTGATGATACCGTATTCGAGTTTTTAACCATTGTTGCCCCAGATCTGGACTCAACCCTCGACCTGGAAGGTGTTGCCACAGAGCGCTGGCAGCCCCGCGGGCTGCCCTCAAGTTTTTTTGTCGACCCGCAAGGCAGGCTGCAATATCTTGCCCTGGGCGGACGGCCCTGGATGCGGGCAGACTATTTAGGCTTTGTTAAGCAAATTTCCGGAGTAAAATAAGAGTTTATAGTTTTCTCCAATAATTTCACCCGATCTTTAAGTACTGAAAAATAGCCCATAAAGGCTTTCTTTTTCCCACCAAAAAGGTAGAATTGCGCGCTTTCCGGCCCGAACGGCCAGATGATGTTATTTCCTATCGGAAACCGAGGACGAATACATGTTAACAATACGATTGGCCCGTGGTGGCGCTAAAAAACGACCTTATTACCGGATTTTCGTCGGTGACAGTCGGCGCGCGACCACTGGCAAAAACGTTGAGCAATTGGGATTTTTTAACCCAATGGCCACTGGTGAAGAAGAGACGCTGCGCATTGACTTAGAGCGCGCCCAGTACTGGGTAGAAAAGGGCGCTAAACCCTCAGATCGCGTGGCAAAATTACTGAAACAGGCTGCAAAAGCCGCCTGACCAGCGCTTGAATCAGGCGTCTGAACCAGTCGTTCGGTAGTTAGAAGGCTTATGGCCGACAGCAAGAAACCGGAAGAAAAGGTCATTGTTGGAAAGATTACGGGTGTTTATGGCATCAAGGGTTGGGTCAAGGTTTACTCTTATACCCGCCCGATTACAGGTATTTTAGCGTACAAAACCTGGCAACTCAGTCCGGCTGATGAGTTGGCCAAACCAGTAAAGACAGCATCTGCCAAGACTGAGCAAGTGCAGACCCTGCAATTAATTGCAGGTCGCCAGCAAGGCAAAGGGATTGTCGCCCAGTTATCTGGTTTTGATGACCGGGATCAGGTTCGGGTATTGATTGATCACGAGATTTCAATCCCGCGATCACAGTTACCGGCCCTGCCTGCAGGACAGTACTACTGGACAGATATGGAAGGCCTGACAGTTTTTGGGTTGGACGGCGCAACATTGGGTCGGGTTGACCATATAATGGAAACCGGTGCCAACGACGTGATTGTCGTGAATATTGCCGAGACTAAAGGTTCAGAGGGTTCAAAAAAGGCAAAACAATGCCTGATTCCTTATATCCCGGAAGTCGTACAGGAAATAGACCTGGACCAGGGAATGATGCGGGTGGATTGGCAGCTCGATTGGGATACCGATTAGCATGCAACCTTATATAAAGATCGGCATGATTACGTTGTTTCCCGAGATGTTCGCCGCGATCACGGATTATGGTGTGACGGGCAGGGCAGTTAGCAAGGGATTAGTTGAGTTACGGTGCTGGAATCCCCGTGATTTTACGACGGATCCCCATCGTACAGTCGATGATCGCCCCTACGGTGGCGGACCCGGCATGGTCATGAAGGCGTTGCCACTGGCTCAAGCCCTGGCAGCGGCAAAGAATGAAATTGGCATGAAAGCCAGCGTCATTCATTTGACACCCGAAGGTCGGCGCCTGGATCATGAAGGCGTCAAGGAATTGGCCAGTCGGGAAAAACTGATTTTTTTGGCAGGTCGTTACGAAGGTATTGATGAGCGCCTGATCGAAGACGAAGTAGATGAAGAATGGTCGGTTGGTGATTACGTGCTTTCAGGCGGTGAACTGGCCGCCATGGTAATCGCAGACAGTGTCATCAGGTTGTTGCCCGGTGTACTGGGTGATGAGGCCTCGGCAGAGCAGGATTCTTTTGTCGATGGCTTGCTTGATTGCGGACATTTTACCCGTCCTGAAAGTTACCAGGACAAGACGGTACCGGAGGTTTTGTTGTCCGGGGACCATGAGAAAATCAGAAGGTGGCGATTGAAGCAGTCCCTGGGACGCACCTGGCTAAAGCGACCGGACTTGCTGACCAAACGAATTTTGAATGACGAAGAACAGGCCTTGTTGAATGATTTTCAGCAAGACAGAATCAAGGCAGGAGTTAAAAAATGAGCAACATCATTAATGAAATTGAAACACAGCAAATGGGTCGGGAACTGCCCGATTTTGGTCCCGGCGATACGGTTGCCGTGTCTGTTAAGGTTGTAGAAGGCGGTAAAGAACGGCTCCAGATTTATGAAGGCGTGGTGATTGGCCGTCGTAACCGAGGGTTTAATTCTTCGTTTACCGTCAGGAAAATATCATACGGCGAAGGCGTTGAGCGTGTTTTTCCTTTATATAGCCCCAATGTTGCCAAGATTGAAGTAAAGCGACGGGGTGCGGTTCGTCGCGCCAAGCTTTATTACTTGCGTAATCTTTCTGGCAAGGCCGCAAGGATTAAAGAAAAGATTTAAGTAAGCTCCGACCAATTGTCATCTCGACCGCAGTGGACGACTCCATGGCAAGGATTGTTCCAGACAATCCTATTGCATTCCCGCCCACTGTAGAAC
>QIGL01000040.1 GCA_003228915.1 Acidiferrobacteraceae bacterium | reverse complement strand
TATTTGTCGGTGCAGCATTCTATTAGTCGCCATGCCCGCCGTTACACCAGTGATGTGCTTAGGGCGCTGTTATTTTTACCGGCACTTAGCGAAGCAACTCTGGATGACAAAAAGGCATTGGTTAAGTTTGTTGCGCTACTACAAAATAAGCTTGATAGTATTAAAAAGGCCGGCCAACATTTTAGTGTGTCCGTCGCTGAAAACGAAGAGGGTGCGGCTGAGGTCGCTATCACACGAGATATTCATGGCGGTTTGATGCATTGTCGGCTGGATAAAAATTTTGCTAATTCCAGTGAATACACCGCCTTGCGAACCTTGGGCGAAAAACTGGAATCACTTTTTTCCGGCATGGTGACCATCAAGCGTGGCGAGCGCTCGACTATTGCCACCGATTTTGGAGAGGCCCTGGAATGGCTGATGGGTGAGGCCCGACGCGGTCAATACATCCAGCGTTATAAAGGTCTCGGCGAAATGAACCCGGACCAGCTCTGGGAGACCACCATGGATCCGGCCGTACGGCGATTGTTGCGGGTCAATATCGAAGATGCCGTGGCTGCAGATGAAATATTTACTACCTTAATGGGAGACCAGGTGGAACCGAGGCGGGAATTTATTGAAACCAATGCCCTGGCAGTGGCCAATCTTGATGTTTAGAGAAGCTCTGATCAATTCAATTGTCATCTCGACCGTAGTGGAGAGATCTCAACCCACGGAACTTCAGTAGTATCAGGAAGTTATTAGATTCCTCCACTACGGTCGGAATGACAAGTATATATTGACCAGAGCTTCCCTAGGTTTTATTTTCTTCAGCAGGGTCCGTTTAAATATCAATCTAATTTCCCCGCAGTCTGAATAAAAACTTCATTATTTTTCTGGTGGTCGGCGTCAGTTTCGTTTTCAGGTAGGTGTCTGCGACCCGGCGGTTAATTTGGGCCAGGGTTGGATAAATATGAATCAGCCCGGTTAGCTGGCCCAGTTTCATATTTTGCTTCATGGCCAGCGCATACTCATGGATCAGTTCGCCGGCCCGGGCGCCAACTATGGCGGCACCTAAAATAAGCCCTTTTTTATTAATAATTACTTTTATTTTCCCTTCGGTATCGCCATCAGTTTTAGCCCGATCAACCTCTGCCATGGCAAATGTGTATACCTCGTGGGCTACTTTTTGCTGTTTTGCCTCGGATTCAGACAAACCGACCCGGGCCAGTTCCGGGTCAGTAAAGGTAGACCAGGGCACAACCCGGGTTTCTGTTTTAGCGCCCATGTGAAACAAGGTATTACGCAAGACAATGCCCGCCTGGTGTTCCGCCATGTGGGTGAAGTAATAAGGACCGGCGGCATCACCACAGGCGTAAATATGTTTGTTAGTCGTCCGTAACTTGTTATTCAGGATTAGCAGGCCGTTTTTATGGGTGTTAACCTTTGCCTTGTCCAGGGCCAGGCTATCGGTATTCGTTTTCCTGCCGGTTGCAACCAATAAATGACTGCCATTGACTGCCTGTGATGAACCGTCCTGGTTTGTCAGGCTGACCTGGATGCCAGTACCTGTCTGGGAAATGTTACTGATATTTTGCCCCAGTAAAAATTTTACGCCATCGGCTTCCAGGGAGGCCTGGACAAAAGCCGCCATGTCCGGATCTTCACGGGGTAAAATACTGGGCGAGATATCCAGTACCGTGACCTGGCTGCCAAGTCGTTGGTGTGCCTGGGCCATTTCCAGGCCAATGGGGCCGGCACCCAGGATGACAAGCCCTGGTAAGGCTGTTTTGTTAGAGAATATAGTTTCATTAGTAAAATAAGGTGTTTCATCCAAGCCTGGTATAGGTGGAATCGCAGGCCGGGAGCCGGTGGCAATGACATAGTTGCGTGCGCGTATGGTGCTGGTGCCGATAGTGATGGTATTGGTATTGGCAAATTTCGCCTCTCCGAAAATGATCTCAACACCCAGGTCTCGGAAACGTTCGGGACTGTCGTGGGGCTCGATTTTATCGATGATGGACTGCACGTATTTTTGTACCTGGCCTGGATTCGGGTTGCCAGTAACAGACAGGCCTAACGCCGTGGCCTGGTGTGCCGTGTGGACGATGGCTGCCTGGTGTAACATGGCCTTGCTGGGCACGCAGCCAGTGTAGAGGCAATCACCCCCCAACCGGTTTTTTTCAATTAAGACAACTTTTGCACCCAGACCGACACCGCCGGCCGCGACCACCAGGCCTGCGGCACCACCGCCAATCACACATAAGTCAAAATCTGTTTTGCGAAACATGGGTTTGAGTCATTTAAAAAGACAATTAACACCTTGGTATATAACGGGACGGTTTAGTTCAGTTATTCAGGTGACAATTGTTATTAGTTATTAATGTAGTGTGCCCGGTATATTCAGGCGAAATACCGGGATCACGGCATCAAATTCTATGCCTTCGTCGGTAATCATTTGATAGCTGCCTTCCATGGTGCCAAAAGGGGTATCGAGTACGGTACCACTGGTATATTCGAAACTTTCTCCAGGTTGCAAGTGAGGCTGTTCACCAACGACCCCCTCTCCCCGTACTTCCTGAACCTGGTTATTGGCGTCTGTAATAATCCAGTGGCGCGTGATTAATTTTGCCGGGCTTTCGCCCTGGTTAGTGAGGGTGACGGTATAAGCAAACACATAACGGCCGCCATCAGGTGAGGATTCATTAGGCAAGTAAGTGGTTTTAACACCCACGTTAATATCCAGTTTGTTCTGTTCTGTGGTCATAAGTTTATCCATTGTCTGGGGGACATTATCCTCCGGCTGGTCTCGCCGAACAAGATTTTAGACATTTATTTTTTCGTTTGTTATAAATTAGTGAAATATTTTTTAGTTTAAAAAATTATCATATTGGCCACGGTGTTTGGGCGGCTGTACAGGGGACTGATATGAGGGTTTTTTCCGGCCCATCCAGTCGTATAGCGGTTAATTGGCCGCCCCATAAACAACCGGTATCAAGGGCAAAAACATGGTTTTTCACCTTTATTGCGTCTGTTTCACCGGCGGCCAGCGTTGCCCAGTGGCCAAACAAAATATCGCCAAAATCGTGGTGGGATGGCAAATAATGATACCAGGGGTTGAGCCCGTCAGGCTGAGAGCCTGGCGGCCCTTTTTCGGCCATATCCATTTGGCCACTATCATTGCAATAGCGAAGCCGGGTAAAACAGTTGGTGATAACCCGGGCACGATCCCAGCCCACCAGCTCATCAGACCACAACGCCGGGTGATTGCCATACATATTTTCCAAAAATTCAGGAAGCTTTTTACTGCTGATAATACCCTCAACTTCCTTGCCCAGTTTTAATGCCGTTGCCAGGTCCCAGCCAGGATATATCCCCGCATGTATCATGGTAGTTTTGAGCGTCGGGTCATGGTGAATTAATGGCAGGTTTGCCAGCCAATGCATCAGGCTATCGCAATCCGGGTCATCCAAAACGGCACTGAGCGTGTCCCGCTTGTTATGTTTTTTTTTGCCATGGGCTACGGCGAGCAGGTGCAGGTCGTGATTACCCAATACCGTGATGGCACTGGCTCCAAGGCCTTTCACAAACCGCAGTACTGCCAGGGATTCTGGCCCCCGGTTGACCAGGTCACCGGTGAACCAGAGTTTATCGGCGGACGAATCAAACTTAATTTTTTCCAGAAGTAATTGCAGGGCAGTAAAACAACCCTGAATATCTCCTATTGCGTAAACGGCCATGTGCGATTATTTGTTATTAATTGTGTATTTATCATTGAGACAGGCGTTTAGCGAAATCTTCTGTTGCCAGGATCAAAGCGTTGATAATACCCTTTTCAAAAGCGGCGTGACCCGCATCAGGAATAATTTCCAGGATTGAGCCTGGCCAGACCTGGTTGAGCGACCAGGCACTTTCCATGGGGCAGACCAAATCATAACGGCCCTGAATGATGGTCCCGGGGATGTCTTTTAATTTGTCTGCATTCGCCAGTATCTGGTCAGGCGTCAGGAAGCTGTTATTCGTGAAATAGTGGGTTTCGATGCTGGCCAGACTGAGGGCGGTATGGGGATTGCTAAAAAAATCGATCACCGACTGTTTTGGTAAGAGGGTGGAACAGCGACCTTCCCACACGGACCAGGCCTTGGCCGACGCCATTCGGGCGATGTCATCGTCACCTGTAATCCGAAGATAATGGGCCGTTAACAAATTAGATCGTTCTTTTTCCGGGATAGGTAAAATAAATTCCTGCCAGTGATCCGGGAAAATTTTGTTGGCGCCATCCTGGTAAAACCAATTTATTTCCTGGGGCCGACACAGGAAAATTCCCCGCAGGATCAGGCCCAGCACGATCTCTGGATGGGTCTGGGCATAAACCAGGCTAAGGGCGGAGCCCCAGGACCCGCCGAAGAGCAACCACTTTTCAATTCCTAGTACGAGCCTGATTTTTTCCATATCGGCAACCAGGTGCCGGGTCGTATTGTCAGTGAGTCCCGCGTGAGGTTTGGAGCGACCGCAACCTCTCTGATCGAAAAGTATTATGCGATATAGGCTTGGGTCAAAAAACTGACGATGGCTAGGGGAGCAACCCGCGCCGGGTCCACCATGGACAAATATGACGGGTATGCCCTCCCTGTTGCCTGATTCCTCATAGTAAATTTGATGACCATCACCGACGTCCAGCATGTCTTGAAGATTCGGGGTAATTTCCGGGTATAGTCTGCGCATAAGCGTCCTTGAGGCAACTTTTCAGGGCTGATTATAACGATATTGCTTTACACATATAACCAATATTGTGACGTCCAGCGGCAGCTGCCAGGGCGTAAAACTACTGCGCTTATATAAACCCGATGGCGCTTGCTTGATTACAAGCTACGAGAACTGTGAATTGGTTCACAGAAAGTTGGCACAATCATTGCTTATATACTCTTTCATAAATCATTATAAATTTAACAAGGAGAGTCGGTCATGGTAGAAAAATTTGGTTTTAATCGAACGTTTTTTCTGGTGTCAGCGCTCATTGGGTTGGTTGTTATTATTGGCCTGGTAAGTTAATTCTTCCACAAAAGCTCAACAGCAACGACGGCACAAGCCTGCCTTCCGTAAGCACAAAAACATAAGAACTATTTTAATTTATATCGACCCTGACATTATCGGCCAGCCCAAGCCAGATCGCACACCAAAACGCCCAGCAGTCTAAAAAACTTCACCGAGTAAGACCGTAAGTGAGTAGTTACTATTATTCACAAAAATTAAGTATTTCGGTACTAATTATTCAGGCCCAAATCCTGCCAAAGCTTGATCGTAGGTTGGGCCCGGTTGAGGGTATAAAAATGCAACCCGGGGGCGCCCGCTTCCAGCAACTCGTTGCAAAGATTTAAAGTTACTTCATAACCAAATGCGCGAATGGCCTCAAGATCGTCGCCATAACCTTCGAGGCGCGTCCAGATCCAGCGTGGGATTTCGGCGCCGCAGCGTTTTGAGAAACCGGCGAGCTGGGTGTAATTAGTAATGGGATTAATACCCGGAATCACGGGTATATTGATGTCCAGGTATTCACAATCATCGACAAAACGGAAATAGGCCTCGGCACTGAAAAAGAACTGGGTAATAGCCGTGTTCGCGCCGGCATCCACTTTCTTTTTGAAATTCAACAGGTCGTCAGCCAGGGACCGGGCTTCAGGATGTTTTTCCGGGTATGCCGCTATTTCAATTTTAAAATGATCACCGGTTTGTTCCCGGATAAAGGCCACCAGCTGGTCGGCAAACAAAAAGTGACCCGCCTTGTCCTGGCCTTCCGGTAGATCGCCGCGCAGCGCGACAATACGCTTAATGCCCAATTTTATGTATTCGTCCAGCAGTTGTTTTATTTTTTCTGGCGTTGAACCAATACAGGTAATGTGGGGCGCGGCCTGGAAACCGCCATCCATGATTTCTTTGACCGTGTCATAAGTGCCCGCCTGGGTCGTGCCCCCGGCACCATAAGTGCAGGAAAAGTAGGCAGGCTTGACCGTCTTGAGCTCGTTGAATGCCGCGCGCCAGTTTTCCCTGCCCTTTTCTGTCTTGGGCGGAAAAAACTCGCAACTATAGCTTTTATCGAATTTTTTTTGTGAATCCATTTTTTTAACCAGGCGCGAGTGACGAGTGGCTTGTGACTAATAAATTAGCCACGCTACCACATTCTTTGCTCCGCAACTCGCCACTAGAACCTCGCCTCTGTTAATAGCGGTAATGATCGGCCTTGTAAGGACCATCGACAGGCACGCTGATGTAGTCGGCTTGTTCCTGCGATAATACCGTCAGATTGGCACCAATTTTTTCCAGGTGCAGACGGGCAACTTTTTCATCGAGTATTTTTGGCAAAATAAATACATTATTTTTGTATTCGCCTTGTTTGGTAAATAGCTCGATTTGTGCCATGACCTGGTTGGTAAACGAAGCAGACATCACAAAGCTTGGGTGTCCGGTAGCACAACCAAGATTGACCAGGCGACCTTTGGCCAGAATGATCAGCTTTTTGCCGTCGGGAAAAGTTACGTGATCGACCTGGGGCTTGATTTCATCCCATTCGTATTTTTCAATTTGAGCAATTTCTATTTCAGAATCGAAGTGACCAATGTTACAAACAATAGCCTCGTTTTTCATGGCAACCATATGGTCATGGGTGATTACGCCTGCGTTGCCCGTGGTAGTGACAAATATATCGCCATTCTTGCAGGCGTCATTCATATCAACCACGCGGTAACCTTCCATTGCCGCTTGCAGGGCGCAAATTGGATCAATTTCAGTGACCCATACGGTCGCACCCATGCCGCGAAATGCCTGGGCACAGCCCTTGCCGACATCACCATAACCCAGCACCACACAAATTTTGCCCGCGATCATGACATCGGTGGCCCGTTTAATGCCGTCCAGTAGTGATTCGCGACAGCCATAAAGATTATCGAATTTGGACTTGGTGACTGAATCATTTACGTTCATGGCCGGGAATAACAGTTCGCCCTTTTCAGCCATTTGATACAAGCGGTGGACTCCGGTCGTGGTTTCCTCGGTGACGCCTTTTATACTGGCACCAATTTTAGTCCATTTATCTTTGCTGTTTTTCAGGCTGTTTTCACACAGACCCAGGAATACTTTCCATTCTTCGAAGGCATCGGCCTCAGGCGCAGGTACCTTGCCGGCTTTTTCGAACTCGGTCCCTTTGTGAACCAGCATGGTGGCATCACCGCCGTCATCGAGGATCATGTTAGGCCCCTGTTTTCCATTTGGGCCATCAGGCCAGGTCAACGCTTGTTCGGTACACCACCAGTATTCTTCCAGGGTTTCACCCTTCCAGGCAAAAACAGGCACGCCGGTAGCCGCAATGGCCGCCGCCGCCTGATCCTGGGTAGAATAAATATTACATGAAGCCCAGCGCACGTCGGCGCCTAGATCGACCAGGGCCTCAATCAGTACCGCGGTCTGGATGGTCATGTGCAAGCTGCCGGTAATGCGGGCGCCGCTTAATGGCTTGGATTTTTTAAATTCTGCACGTATCGCCATTAAGCCGGGCATTTCGCTTTCAGCAATGGATATTTCTTTGCGACCCCAGTCGGCAAGCGACATATCGGCAACTTTATAATCGGGATTTAATTGTTCAACGGGCGTACTCATACTGTTTCTCCAATAGTATGAGCGTCGTTGTTCTTGAGTAGTTTTTCGAGCCTGGCAGCAGGGCTGTCGCAACGCTCCTCAAAAAACTATCTGCCTGTATAAAAAAGCCCCAAGCAGAAAGGGCTAGTATAATCTAAACTTTTGCGCTTTTAACGGATTTTAGACCAATTGCGGCCTTTAGGGCATCCGCCTTATCGATTTTTTCCCAGGTAAAGCCTTCATTTTCTCGGCCAAAGTGGCCATAGGCCGCTGTTGGCCCATAAATCGGGCGCAGTAAATCAAGGTCCTGAATAATGGCCTTAGGGCGCAAATCAAAGTGCTCATTTACCAGTGTTGCGATTTTATTATCAGCAATACGCCCGGTACCAAAGGTGTCGATATGAATCGAAACGGGCTTAGCCACCCCGATGGCATAGGAAACCTGGATTTCACAACGCTCGGCGAGGCCGGCAGCAACAATGTTTTTGGCAACATAACGGCCAGCATAAGCCGCGGATCGATCTACCTTGCTGGGGTCTTTGCCAGAGAAAGCACCGCCACCGTGCCGGGCCATGCCGCCATAGGTATCAACAATAATTTTACGGCCGGTCAGGCCACAATCGCCTACCGGACCGCCGACTACAAAGCGGCCGGTCGGGTTGATAAAGTATTTTGTGTCTTTATCCAGCCATTCAGCAGGCAAGACAGGTTTGATGACCTCTTCCATGACCGCTTCCTGAAGTTGTTTATATTCAATTTCAGGTGAATGCTGGGTGGATAAAACGACCGCATCTATGCCAACAGGTTTGCCATCGGTATAACGTATGGTGACCTGGGACTTGGCATCCGGGCGTAACCAGGTGAGCTTGCCGTTTTTACGAACTTCTGCCTGTTTTTGCACCAGCTGGTGGGCGAGACTAATGGGCAAAGGCATGAGGTTGGGCGCCTCGTTGGTTGCATAACCAAACATGAGCCCCTGGTCACCGGCACCCTGATCCAGATCGACACCTTCGCCTTCGTTTACACCCTGGGCGATGTCCTGGGATTGTTTGTCCAGGGCAACCAGGACTGCACATGATTGCCAGTCAAAACCCATGGAGGCTTCATAACCAATGCGCTTGATGGTGCCACGAACAATCTCAGCCATATCGACCCAGGCAGAGGTGGTAATTTCACCAGATATGACCACCATGCCCGTATTGACCATGGTTTCACAGGCCACCCGGGAGTGTTTATCCTGATCAAGAATGGCGTCGAGTATGGCGTCAGATATTTGATCTGCGACTTTGTCTGGATGGCCTTCCGAGACCGACTCGGAGGTAAAAAGAAAACTGTCTGTCACGGTTTATTCCTTAAAATAAGTATGTATAGGTCTTACAAAACAGGGCGCGAAGTTTAATCAATTCTAGTCTTTTTTGACACCTAAATTATGGTCAATCCAGGAAATATTCAGCGTTAATAGTTATTGAGGGAGAAAATTCCCACTATCGTTTTATATTTTACAATTATGTTAATTATTAACGTTATTTTTTGTGATTATTAAAATGAATTTATAGAATTATAACGTCATAATTGTATAGATAATTATAATAGTGGGTTTATTTATTGTATTATTTGGTAGTGGGTCAGTTTGAATTCGCATTTTCAAACTCTTTTTGACTCAAAGTGGGATTATCCATCAATCCGGCCACTTCTTCCAATGTCCAAACATGGGCTGCAACACCCGCCGCCATGGCTGGCGTTGTCTTAATTGACTTATGAACTCTACAGAAATTGTAATACATGAAGTGAAGGCTCACGGCATGAGACAAGTTTTCCACCTTTTTTGAGAAAGCATTAGTCAGCCTGGTGAACCGGCGCATGGACATTCTCATGGTTAAATTCTGTCTCTCTACATAGCTGGTAGAGATATGGCTTTTATCAGGATTGCCGAATACAGCACCGCACTTAGCATCCACAATCTTGGGAGGACTGTATCGTTTTGTGCCTTCTGGAGCAGGGCCATAGATTTTAATTAATTTAGCATAGTCGATCTCAGTACCAAACGCGCCTTTAACAGCCTTTAAATAAGCTTTGAAACCATCGGTAGTAAGCTGGACTCTATTGGATAATCGGCCAGCCAGGTTCTGCATGAACTCATTAGCTGTATCAGCGTCCCTATTGCCTAGACTCCAGCAAGGCACAAGCTTTGTGTCTGCGCAGATAGAAGTCCAGGTCCACACGTCTCCATAGCCAAACTCACCCTTTTTATCAGCAGGTACATTCTTATCCTTGGAATAGCAGAAAGACCAGATTTCATCACACTGGATACGCTCACAAGATAAGCCAGTCAGAGCTTTGTCCTGATAATCCAGGCAGGCCGCACCAACGTCAGCTAAGAGCTTAGAAACGGTATTCTTAGCGAATCCGGTGATTCTGACAGTTCCACGGATGGAATTACCCTCTACTAAAGACCTGAGAATCTGTGCGCGTTCTTTGTTAGTTAATCTGTTCATACTGACCATTATGCTAGACCGCTTTAGTATCGTCAACCTTAAGTTGTAAATAAATTCAAATAAGTTGTAAATAATATATAACTTAGTGTAGAATAAATCAACAAAAGTTGTAAATCTTAAACAGTTAAGTTGTAAATAGGACAGAGTTTAATGGCAAAACGCAGAAATTCTAAAGAAATTCAAGCATTTATATTAAATAATGTCTCTAAACATCCCAAAGACATTGGAAAGCTTACTGCTGAACATTTTCAGGTTTCTCGATCTGCAATAAGTAAGCACCTTCAGGGATTGCAGGAGCAGGGACTTTTAAATTCAACGGGAGTTACCAAGGACAAAGCATATAAGCTCAGCAATTTTGTTGATGAGTCGTTTCCCATGAAAGTAACACCTGACCTTCAAGAAGGTGTTGAGTGGAGAAACAAGATAGCACCGCTTTTAAAAGATTCGAGCAAAAACGTAGTTGATATTTGTCATCATGGATTTACCGAGATGTTTAATAACGTGATTGATCACTCTGAATCTAGCTTCTCAGTAATTATTATAACTATTAATTCTGTTAATATAGAAATTAACATATGGGATACAGGTGTCGGGATTTTCAACAAGATTCAAACTGAATTTGATTTAGAAGACCCTCGCCATGCTCTTTTAGAACTCTCGAAAGGTAAGCTTACTACAGACAAACTGAATCATAGTGGTGAAGGTATTTTCTTCACCTCTAGAATGTTTGATGAGTTCTCTATTTTTTCAGACTCCTTATATTTTGCCAGGGTAAATAAAAAAGATGACTGGCTTATAGAAGTAGAAGAAAGAAATAATATTGAAGGCACCAGAGTGTCAATGCTAATTAGACAAGATGCTACCCAAACTGATACTGAGATTCTAAACAGTTACAAAAGAGAGCAAGATGAGTATGGGTTTACTCGTACTCACGTGGCACTTCAACTTCTAAGGTATGAAGGCGAAGAACTAATTTCTCGTTCACAGGCTAAAAGATTGCTATCTAGAGTAAATCGTTTCAAAGAAGTTTATTTAGACTTCAAGGGGATCTCAAAAATAGGACAGGCTTTTGCAGATGAGATTTTTAGAGTATTTAATAGAGAACACCCTGAAATACATATCGTTGCTATTGGTACAACGCCAGATATTGACGGAATGATTTCTCGTGTAACTGCTGACTTGGTCGATGAAAGCAAAGATCAGATTTCACTTCTTTAGTTTATTTTTTCCAACGCACTTTAGCTGCTTTTCTAGCGGCCTCACTTCTTTGTGAGGCAGTCATGCTAGCAGCTCTTGCTTTGCCGCCCTTTAACCCACCTTTTCTACCAAGCGCAACAGCGGCAGGGTCTTTGCCTGAGTTCTCTGGCTCCTTGGGGTCAACGGCATCCCCTACAATACTGGCAGCCAGTTTGTTAAGGTCTATAGGGCGTTTGCTTGAGCGGTTAGGCATATAACGATTCTGCCACATATATACTGAATTTGGAACGTAAATTGCTTTATTTGGACTATATTTAGGGGTATTGTAAATTTACAGCAAAGCGAAAAAGAAGTAGTATCGCTGCCCCTCAAAGGAGAATTATATGAGCAAACTAGATATTTTATTTATGAGTGATGGTGTTGCCTGGACGGCACAATGTCTTCAATATGATGTTGCTGCGCAGGGCAAAACTATTAAAGAGGCTCAGAATGATCTTGAGTACGCTTTAATGGCAGAAGTAGGCTATTTGGCTGAAACTGATCGTACACTTGATGATCTACAATCAGCTCCTAAATGTTTCTGGGAAATGTATGAGAATGCACAAGAGCTTCAACCTATAGCACGACAACCATTAAGAGTCCCGTCCAGGATTTCAGACTTGATCAATAGTATTTTCCCCGTTCATCCAGGATTAAGAGTAGCTTAAGGATAAAGTCTTGGCCTTTCCATTTGGATGGAATCCTCCTTCTTTGGGTCATTTTATAGGGGTATGCTGCCAAGATGATAACGGCTGCGTACTACATACCCTTGATTACGAGGTTGAGGGTAGCTTCGGTAAAATAAAACCTAGAATCCTTAAGCGAGAAGTAGAAGGGGTTGAGCTACATGTTGTACTGCCAAACAAGCCAGACGACGTTCTGATCTCTTTGCCTTATACCGCCAATTTGTGTCGTCGACTCGGCCTTTCTACTAGTATTTTCAATTTTGAGTTCGATTACGAGACAGGAAACATAACTATCTCGGAATAATTTAGATAATTTTCCCACTTTTACATATAGAAATGATATTTTTTAGCTAAATTTACCACTACCTTTTTTCTGTTTTATTTAACTTATTATTCAATCACTTGGAAACCGACCCACTACCTATTATTTTTATTATTAAGGAGTAAGTGGGCTTTTATTGCTTTATAGCCGTTAAAGTCGCCTCAATACACCATCCCGGGTGTTGTTTGCCCAATTTTTGCTGCCAGTCGTAATACCATAAACTATCTTCCAGCCAGTTATTAGGCAGGGTAAATACCCTGAAACCCCGGGCTTGGGCCACTGAAAAACCAGCCTTCCGTACGCATTTAGTGAGTTGGTTCAGGGTCAGGTGCTGTTCATGGCCCGGGTTATTGGCATCTTTAAGCTTATGGAACAGTTTATTGAGGGGCGAAAAAACAGGCACAAACAACGCCTCGATTTGTTTAAAAACCGGCGCCCCAATCAATACTGCCCCACCGGGTCTGAGTACCCGTCGCATCTCCCCTAAGGCAAATGCGAATGCCTGGTCATCCAGGTGCTCCAGTACTTGTTCACAAATAACGGCATCAAAACTGGCGTCATGAAACTGCCATGGTTTGGTAATGTCTTGCTGGATCAGTGTTTCATAGCCGGAATCTTTGGCCAGGGCTAATTTTTCCGGTAAGAGATCGAAGCCCGTGAAAGTGGGTTGCTTAATTTGCGCACCCCATTTTGCCCAGTAACGGGGCAAACGGCCCCGTCCACAACCGGCGTCCAGTACTTTGCCCGGGCCGTCTGGCAATAACCGAGACAAGGCCTCACTTTGATAGCGATAGCGGGCCAGGCGTAATCGGTAGTTTCGGTTTGAGGGTTCGACCCCGAAGGCCAATGTCGGTGATTGTCTGGTTTTTGTCATAAATTAATACTTGTATCAGGTTTAGACATTAACGGCACATGCCAGCATTGTAACTGAGTTGATTGATCCAGGTTTGGCGAAGTCTTGACGTGATGTCGGTTATAATCCTGAGCATGAAACAGTTGCCGACATTCGCCTGCTAATATGCCACAAGAGACAAAGGGCCCCTATAACCCGAATTTTGAATATCAGTTTTTATTGCCTCGCTTCTGGCTGACCTGGATTGGTTTGGGTTTGTTGAGATTGAGTGTTTATTTACCGCGTGCGCTTTTTTCTGTGCTTGGATTTCTACTGGGTGATTTATTTTATTTAACCAGTAAAAAAAGACGGTCTATTGTCAAAACCAATATAAGGCTGGCCTTCCCGGAATGGAACCAGGCCCGGCAGGACCACCTGGTTCGGGCCCACTTTCGAGTGCTCATGCAAACAGTACTGGATATTCCGGTTTTGTGGTGGGCAAGCCCGAAATACCTGGATCAGTTTATCAGGATTACCGGGTTAGAAAATTATAAAAAATACCATGGCCAGGGGCGCCACATTATTTTGTTAACAGGTCACTTCGTTGCCCTCGAATTTGGTGGCGTGATGACATCGCGTAATTTTCCTCAAATCGGGCTGATTAAACCGGCGCGGAATAAGTTAATTAACTGGTTTATCCACCGGGGCCGCAGCCGATTTGGCGCGCGGCTTTTTTTAAGAAGGTCGGGCCTGCGTTCATTGGTGCGGTCGATTAAATCCGGCTATGGATTTTATTATTTACCTGATGAAGACCATGGGCCCGACAAATCGGTTTTTGTACCCTTCCTGGGCAGCGAAGCCGCAACCATTACCGGCGCAGCGAAACTGGTTAAACTTTGTGATGCCGTGGCATTGCCAGCTTATATTAAACGTCTGGCCAGGGGTGGTTATGAATTAATTTTTCAGCCGCCACTGGAAGATTTTCCAACAGGGAACGAATATAATGATGCTAAAACAATAAGCGAGCAGCTAGAAAAACATGTCAGGGATGTGCCCGCTCAATATATGTGGACTTTCCGTCGCTACCGTTCTCGTCCAGATAACAAGCCAAGACCCTATGAACGATCAAATAGACGATAGCAATAAAGACAAGCCCTACCTGCCAAACATAATAGGGCGTTCTTTTCTGTGGGTTATTGTACGGCTACCTGTGCCGTTGTTGTCAATTATTGGCCAGGGCTTCGGCCTGCTGTTTTATATTTTAGATTACCGTCGCACTAATTATGCCAGGGTAAACCTTGGAATTTGTTTCCCGGAGCTTTCAGATAAAGCTCGAAAAAAATTACTCATCAAGCATTTTAAAAACCTGGGACAGTCTTTATTTTGCACCCTTGGCATCACATGGTACCGGCCCAGGAAAAGACTGGCTAAGTATGTCAATTTTATCAATATGGAAGCACTCGAACAGGAAATAAAAAATAAAACCCCTGTCATTATATTGGCGCCACACTTTGTCGGCCTGGAGCTGGCGTTGTCGCGCTTGGCAATGACATTTACCGTGGCAGGCATGTACCGACCGCCACGAAAGAATATTCTTCACTGGGCCGTTGATTATAAACGACGCCAATTTGGCGGCGTCCCCATCGAGAACGATAGTTATCTAAAAAAGCTAATTCGTGTTATTCGAGCGGGCACACCATTTTTTTATTTGCCTGACCTTGATCAGGGGCGTCATGTCCAACATGTTTACGTCCCGTTTTTTGGGCACCCCGCCGCAACAATCACTGCCCTGAATCGAATTGCAGTAATGACCAGGGCCAAGGTGATACCTTGTATTGCCTGTAAGGCCAGCAAGGCCGGTCATTATGACGTGACTTTTTTGCCGGCAATGGAAAATTTTCCGACAAAAGATTTGCTCGCCGATGCCAATAAAATGAACAGGTTGGTAGAAGAGCATGTTCGCAAAAGGCCCGCTGAATATTTCTGGATCCACAGGCGCTTCAAAACCCAGGAAAGCGGTGGTCAAAAAAATGGCCGGGCCCTGTATAAATAGTCTTTTATAAATATTTATGAAGAATTCCGATAATAACCATAACTTTTTTTTCTGGCATTTTTTACATCCTCGTTACTGGTTAACCTGGCTTGGCCTTTCGATTATGGTAGGCATCAGCTTGCTTCCATTCAGGGTAATCGTGTCCCTGGGCAGCCTGTTAGGGCTGGTACTTTTTTATTTGGCGAAGAGCCGTAAACGGGTGGTCATGCGCAATCTTGAGCGTTGTTTTCCGGAGTGGGACAAGAAGCACCGACTAAAAATCGTCAGACAAAATTTTATTGCCACGGGACGTGCTGCTCTTGAATCTATTTTTGCTCAGCGGGTATCGGCTAAGCGTTTGCAATCCGTAGTCAAATGCCGGGGCCAGCACCATCTTGACCAGGTCATTGCTGGTAACAGCAATGTAATACTACTGTTTGGGCACTTTTGCGCCATTGAGACTGCCGGTATGTATTTAGCCAGTTCCCATGTAATTGTCGATATATATAAACCACCACACAATAAATTGGTGGATGCGGCTATCCGCAACCGCAGGTATCGATTTGGCATGGGAACACTACTCCGTGTTAGTGATGGAATTAAACCGGCCATAAGGGCGGTAAAACGGGGTGAACTTTTTTTCTATTTACCTGATCAGGATGCTGGCAGGAAAAATGGAATGTTTGTTCCATTTTTTGACATCCAGGCGTCTACTTTCGGCGTATTGGGAAAAATAACCAAACTAACCAGTGCGGTCGTCTTACCGTGTTTTATTCGCCAGCTGCCGGCAGGGAAAGGTTATGAGCTTACGATAGAGGCGCCACTGGAAAATTTCCCTAGCGGCGATGATTACCAGGACACGTTACGCATTAACACAGTATTAGAAAAAGAAGTAAGAGAAATGCCCGATCAGTATTTGTGGGTGCACAGACGCTTTAAAACACGACCCGAAGGCGAAAAAGAGTTTTACTAAAAGAATTTTACTAAAATAATTTTAGTAAAATTTTTTATTAGATTTCAGGATCTCCAGAATGCTGGAGTTAACAGCACCAGGAGTGTGAATAACTCAAGCCTGCCTAACAGCATGGCCACCGATAATACCCACTTATCGATGTTTGTCATGCCGCCGTAATTGCTACTGACCCCGCCAAGACCCGGGCCCAGGTTATTCAGGCTGGCGGCAACGGCCGAGAATGCGGTCACCAGGTCGTTGCCCGTGGCCAGTAATATTAGCGAGAGTATGGTGAGACTAAAAACATATAGCGCAAAAAATCCCCAGACAGCAGATAGCACCCTGTCACTCATTGGTTTGCCGCCCACCTTAATTGGAAACAGGGCATCAGGATGAATCAGTCGCATGATTTCCCGTTTGCCCTGTTTGTATAACAGGAGGCCCCGGATAACCTTCATGCCGCCAGCCGTGGAACCGGCACAACCACCGATAAAGCTGGCAGTAATCAGCAGTACAGGAAGAAACAAGGGCCACCAGTAGAAACCTGTTGTTGTATAGCCGGTCGTTGTGGCGATCGAGACCGCCTGGAAAATTCCATGGTGGATCGCCATGGCCGTGGTCTCATACGTATCGTTCGCTATGAGTACCAATACAGAAACTGTACTGACTACAAATATAATTCCCAGGTAAACCTTGAGCTCGGAATCTCTAAAATATACACGCAGACTGCGAGCCCGCCAGCCGAGAAAATGGAGTGAAAAATTCATGCCTGCTAACAACATAAAAAATATGCTCACCATTTCTATATTAATGCTTTGAAAATAACCAATGCTTTGATCGTGAGTCGAGAAACCTCCTATGGATATGGTAGAAAAGGCATGGCCAATTGCATCAAAAAGATTCATCCCTGCCAGCCAATAGGCGAGGACAGCGGCCACTGTCAAGCCAAGGTAGATATACCATAATGCCTTGGCGGTTTCGGTAATTCTTGGTGTCAGCTTATTGTCTTTCATTGGGCCCGGCGTTTCAGCCCTGAACAATTGCATGCCACCTATGCCCAGCATTGGTAAAATGGCAACAGCCAGAACGACAATACCCATGCCGCCAAGCCATTGTAATTGCTGACGGTAGTAACGAATTGATGGCGGCAAGTCATCAATACCGGTTATCACCGTTGCACCTGTGGTCGTCAGGCCGGACATAGATTCAAAAAAGGCATCAGTAAAGGAAATATTCAGATCACTCAATAATACAAAAGGCAGCGAACCTGCCAATGCCAGCAGGGCCCAGAAGAGGGTGACAATGACAAACCCGTCTTTAAGCTGTATGTCAAGTTTTGACCTGGCAACAGGTAGCCAAAATAAAAGACCCGTCGCTAAAGTAATGCCGTATGTGAGCAGGAATGTCTTCAGGGCTATATCCTGATAAATAATTGACACAAGAACCGGTAACAGCATTGTTGTGCTGAACAAAAGCAACATTAGCCCGGTAACTCTTTGGATGACTGTAAATTGCATATTTAGAGGAAGCTATAAGAAACCTGGAATAAGCGTTCAACTTCGGCAATTTTACGTTTATCGACCAGGAACAGAATAACGTGGTCGTCTGCTTCAATTTTTGTATCACGATGGGCAATGATGACATTATTTTTTCTTACGATGGCGCCAATCGTTGTGCCTTCTGGTAGCGGAACATCTTGCACCATCCTGCCGACAACACGGGAACTATTTTCATCGCCATGGGCAATGGCTTCGATAGCCTCAGCCGCGCCACGTCGAAGTGAATGTACGGCGACGACATCACCCCGCCTGACATGGGCAAGGAGGCTGCCAATGGTGGCTTGCTGTGGCGAGATGGCGATATCAATATCACCGCCACTCTGAATCAAGTCGACATAAATGGCACGGTTAATGAGTGAAAGCACTTTGCGAGCGCCCAGTTTTTTTGCCAGCAGTGCTGATAAAATATTGGCTTCGTCATCATTGGTTAGCGCACAAAAAATGTCTGTGTGGTCGATGCCTTCCCTGGTAAGTAAATCTTCATCTGCCGCATCACCATGCAGAACAATTGTTTTTTCGAGTTCTTCTGCAACTTGTTGTGCCCGCTTGCGATTGTGATCTATCAATTTTACGGAATATTTTTGCTTCTCAAGTGTTTTGGCAAGCCGGCGGCCAATATTTCCACCTCCTGCGAGAATTACCCGCTTGACTGGTTTGTCCAGTTTTCGTAGTTCACTCATCACCGCCCGAATGTGTTTGCGGGCGGCTATAAAAAATACTTCATCATCGGCTTCAATGACCGTGTCGCCAGTGGGAACGATTGGTCGATCACGTCGGTAAATAGCTGCAACCCGGGTATCAATGTTTGGCAAATGTTCACGCAGTGCCTTGAGCTCATGGCCTACCAATGGGCCGCCGTAATAGGCTTTAACTGCAACCAGCCTGACCAGACCACCTGCAAAATCGAGCACTTGTAAGGCACTGGGATACTCAATCAGGCGCTGGATGTAATCAGTGAGGATTTGTTCAGGGCTGATAATGACATCAATCGGGATAGCACCATGAATAAATAACTCAGGATGATCGAGATATTCCGAGGCGCGGATACGGGCAATTTTTGTCGGCGTGTGGAACAGCGTGTTGGCTACCTGGCAGGCAGCAATATTGACTTCGTCCGAATTGGTAACCGCCAGGATCATATCGGCGTCATCAGCACCGGCTTGTTTCAAAATTTCCGGGTATGCGCCGTTGCCCTGTACAGTCCTTAAATCCAGTCGATGTCGGATTTCCTCAAGCTGCAAGGCATCAGTATCTATAACAGTTATGTCACTGGCTTCGTTGACCAGGTTTTCGGCAACCGAAATACCAACCTGCCCGGCACCCAATATTATAATTTTCATTTTATTTTTTTTCGCTGCCTTTCAATTCCTTGGGATTAATCCGTAATTGTTTTATCTTTCGGTACAGGTGCGTTCTTTCCATGCCAACAATTCGGGCGAGCTCGCTGATATTACCAGCTGTTTCACGCAAGTGGTGTTCCAGGTATGATTTCTCAAAAGCATCCCGCGCATCTCTCAGCGACATTTCGAAAAGGCTGTTCTCGGTACGGGCCGGGTAACTTTTGACAGCTACTGGCGACTGTAAAACATTTTCCACTTCTTCAAGTTCAACTTCTGATCCACGGTTCAGGATCAATAGTCTTTGGACGAGATTTTTTAATTCCCTGGTATTGCCGGGCCAATCATGATTGCGCAATCTATTAAGGGTGCTTATTGGAAATGCTCGGTAGGGCAACTGTTCGGCTGCCGTAAATGTATCTACAAAACGTTTTACCAGGTCCGGAATATCTTCACGCCTGTTACGTAATGGCGGTAGTGATATCGAAACAACGTTTAACAAATAATAAAGTTTTTCATTAAACCTGCCAGCTTTTATTTCGTTTTTTAGGTCATAGGTTGTTGATGTAATCAATCTAACATCAGCACTAACATGGCTGCTACCACCTACCCTGAGATAATTTTTCTCTTCAAGTGCGTGGTAGAGTTTAAGCTGGGTGTCACTATCCAGGTCACCAACTTCGTTAAGGAATAGTGTGCCGCCATTGGCCTGCTCGATGCTGCCGGTCTGGAGAACATCTGCCTGTTCACTGCCAAAAAGTAGTTTAAGAAGATTTTCAGGTGGTACGGCACCAAGGCTGATTTCAACAAAAGGCCCCGAGCTCCGATTGCTGTTGGCATGAATGTAGCGGGCGGCCACACCTTTACCACAGCCATTTTCACCTGTGATTAAGACTTTTGATTCGCTTTGGGCAACTCGTTCGAGTTGTTGTCTTAAGGAAACTATCTCTGCGCTATTGCCTGTCAGGCTTGAAGCCGGGCTGATTCGGGGTACGTCTTTTGTTTTACCCTGCCTGCTGGCTTGCAGTGCGTGTTCAACAGTGAGCAAAAGCTTGCCCATAGACAGGGGCTTTTCAATAAAATCATAGGCCCCCAGACGGGTGGCCTCAACAGCCGTTTCAACATTACCGTGGCCAGACATCATGACAACAGGGGCAGTATTTTGCTTGTTACCGGACCATTCTTTTAAAAGCGTGATGCCATCTACATCCGGCATCCAGATGTCCAGCAACACCAGGTCCGGGTGCAAGCGACTGTAGGCAACGCGGGCTGAACCCGCATCTTCAGCAGTAAATACCCGGTACTGCTCGTCTTCAAGAATTTCCTGAACCAGTCGGCAGATGTCGGGCTCATCATCTACAACTAATATATTTCCGCGTACCACGATAATCTCTCTGGGTTGCTCTACATTAACAATAGTGGTTCTTTGGTTAGCGTCTTACCGGTAGCTTGATATTTACACTTGCGCCACCTTGTTGCTGATTGTCTGCGCTAATGATGCCATTGTGTTCCTCTACGATCTTTTTCACAATCGCTAATCCCAGGCCGGTGCCCTTTTCTTTGCTTGTCACATAGGGCTCAAACAAGTGTGCCAGGACATCTTTTGGAAAACCCTCGCCATTATCATGGGCCAGAAGCTCAATATAGTCAGCCCCCCCGGTTTGAATTTTTTTCGTTGACAGACAGAGTGCTGGTTTTTTTACTTCGGCCAGGGCATGGGCGGCATTCAGGACCAGGTTGTGCAGTACCTGTTTTATCCGTTCCGGGTCGGCCTCGATTTCTGGCAGATTTTTTGCCAGGTCAAGTTTTATTACCAGGCTTTTTTCCGGATCGTCATGGCTGGCGCCGTAGAGTTCCACAATATCCTGGATAAGCAAGTTAACCTGGACGGGTTGCAATCGTAATTTTGCAGGCTGGGCATAATCAGAAAAGGCATTAACCATTGTTTTGAGCGACTCCACCTGGTCGATAATTGTCCTGGTTGAGCGTTCCAGCATTGTTTGGCCTGCTTCATTCAGTTGTTTTTTAAATTTATGTTGCATTCTTTCGGCGGATAACTGAATTGGTGTTAATGGGTTTTTGATTTCATGGGCCATTCTCCGGGCAACCTCCCCCCATGCTGCATCCCGTTGGGCCCGAATCAGCGTCGTCACATCATCAAATACGACGACATAACCGCTTTTTTTTGTCCTGACAACAGGCATTGCAGCGCCTCTTAACATCAGGGTTCTTCTGCCAGTAGCGCCAACAATAACAATTTCCTGTTGCCACTCTTTCCTTTTTTCGTCAACGGCAAGTTTGAGTGCAGAAATAAATTCTGACAAGTCAGGGTGTTTTGCATTTAATTCATTAATATTTGAGGCAGGCCATCCTGACATATCAACGTCCAGTATTTGTTCTGCTGCCAGGTTATAGGTTTGTAAACGTGATTCTTTATCAAAAGAAAGCACGCCCGATGATAAATGTGCAAGTACCGTTTCCAGGTAGGTGCGCTGGACATCTGCTTCTGTTTTACTTTTATTAAGATCTGACTGGGCCTGCTTGATTCGTCTTGTCATTTTGTTAAATGAGCGTACCAGTATCGAAAATTCATCATGGCCCTGTTCCGGAAGCTGTTTGTCATATTGGCCTTGTGCCACGGCTTCAGTACCCTCAGCTAAATCACGAATCGGGGAGACAAACCGGCGGGCAGCATAAATTGCGGCCGACACGGCAATGAGCATGGTTAGCAAGGCCACCATGCTAAGAGAGAGCGTGAAACCAAATTTTAATGGCCCACGCAAGTAAACCAGTTTTTCATATTCTGCAAAAGCGTTCTGGACGCTTTCGCCCAGCTTGGAGTAGCGTCCTGGTAATTGTTGCAATACCTGTAGTATTCGTAACGGGCTACTGACTTCACGACCATAAACCGGTACCACCACGCGCAATTGTAATTCTCCATCTGCGACTGGATCCAGGTTGGCATAATTTAATCCCTGGCGGACCTGCGAGAGTATTGTTTTGTTCGGTTGCGAAGGCAGCAGGCTCTGGATGTCTGGCCCTGCTTCACTACTTGATGCAATAACACGACCTTCTTGTGAATAGAGTGTGAGCTCAGAAAGTTTGTATTCTTCACGAAGCAGATCTAGCGCTGTCAGTGCGAGCGCATCCGATGAGCCCTCCAGTTCTGCCGACATTGTTTTTGCTTTTACGACTAAATCATCCTTGAAGGTATCGAAAGCCGTACGGCCCAGCACCAGTGCATCGTCCATTGCCTGTTCAATCTTGACATCAAACCAGCTATCAATACCTTTGTTTATTGCCTGCAGAGAAAAAATGAAAACAATAGCGACCGGCACGACAGCGATGGACACGAGCATAGCTAACAGGCGCATCGTTAATCGTGACCCCATCACACGATTACGGTATTGAACGATTAAGCGGAAAAGATTCAGTCCTATCAAGCTCAACAACAGGATGGCGCCCAGTACATTGATGACCAGCAGGGTAGAATAGAGGTTGCCAAATGTCGCCGAGTTTTGGGTGGCGGCATGCATCATTAGCAATGCCGATAATAGCAGCACCGACAGTACTGAAATCGGGATAATGCCCGTTGCGTAACGAGTTAGGGTGCTATTTTCCATGATACCCAGCCAGTATTCAGTCGCCAATCACTAGAGGTATAGGCCACGGGCCGCAGTGGTGCCGGTAACGATTCTATAACCAGCCTGGCCCGCACCTGGGCGCGATAGCCCTGACTATTTTTTTTGGCGGGCGTGTTATCAAGTTGTTGTGGTAACGGCAGGGTCAGGTCATCAAGTGTGCCCATAAAACTTAATGCTTCCTGGAGTGTCGTAAAACTTTCAACATTACTGGCATCCAAACCATGGCCACGAACCAGGTATTGTCGTGACAATGCATGGTATTGAATAGAATGGGTAAATGACCAGCTAGCAAGCTGGACATCCCAAATAATTTTTCGTATCCGAAATAATCTATATTCGACTTCAATGACCAGGGGAATACCCTTGCCCAGTGCTTCTTCGGTTTTTTCACTCAAGTCGAGACGTAGTTGGCCAGACAGTTCCATAGTTTTATCGGTCAGGATAGCACCGGGTTTTGTAACGCTGAACTCAGCCAAAACCGTGCCGGGTTTGTTTAAACCAAGCACGATTGCGGAAAACAGGATAGCCAATAATAATTTATTAATATTCATTAATTTAGTAATTCAGCATTTGTTTATTTCAGGTATTTTTTTTCAGACATGCATAATAAAACCCGTCCATATCCAGGCTGCCTGGTAATACCTGGAACCCATGCGGTTTCTGAATGACGGCCGCTCTTAAAATCTTTACTGCTTGAGTCGTAAGTGTACTATTTCGAAATGATTCACCTGACAACATTTCGTCGGGCGTTAAAACACTGGCATCCGCGTGTGCTTTCAAAAACTTGTCAATTTGCTCGTCATTTTCAACAGGCAGAATTGAGCAGGTAACGTAGACAAGCTTACCGCCACAGGCCAGTAACGGCCATAAACTATTCAGTAATTGGGCCTGGAGTACTACTACTTTCGCCACATCTTGTGATTGGCGATGGAGTTTGATATCCGGGTGCCGGCGAATGACGCCGGTAGCACTGCAGGGGGCATCAAGCAAAATTCGGTCAAATGATTTTTCAAACCAGGTGTCGGTCTGCCCTGCTTGTTCATTTTGATTATTAATTTTACTGGCATTTGCCTGAATAAGCCTGCAATTGAGCTGTAATCGCCGCAGGTTTTCTTTGACACGGTCGAGCCGGTCCCTGGAAATATCCAGGCCCGTCACATCGGCGTCATCTGGCATGGCCTCAAGAATGTGGGCCAGTTTGCCGCCAGGGGCGCAACAGGCATCAAGAATGGATTGATCTGCCTGCAAGTCCAGCAGGATGGTAGCTAGTTGGGCGGCGCCATCCTGAACCGTGACCAGGCCGGCAGCAAACCCGGGTAGTTTCGTAACAGGCGTGGGTTTTGGTAACAATATTCCGTGTTCAGAAAATGGCATAGCGCTATTTTTTATTTTTGCCTCAGTCAATTGCTTGATATACGAGACGCGGTCAGTCTGCTTGTTATTAACTCGTAAGCCCATCGGTGGCCGCTTGTTATTTGCATCGAGAATTGTCGGCCATTTTTCTGGCCATGCTTTTTTTATTGAGTCAATGAGCCATTGCGGATGACTTTGCAGCAAGCCAATATCTGTGGATATGCTGATATTAAAATCTTGCTCTGAACGTGTGTATTGACGCAGGCAGGCGTTAACCAGATTTTTTGACCAGGGTTTATTAAGGATGGTTGCCGCCGCAACGGTTTCATTGACGCTGGCATGGCTGGCCGTACCCATAAACCGTAACTCATATAACCCTACGAGCAGTAGCGCCTGAACAATACGATCCTTTTTCCTGACCGGCTTGTCGAGCAACTGTGTTGTCAGCCACTGTAACTGAATACACCAACGCACGGCGCCATATACCAGCTCATGAATAATCGGTTTTAGTTTTTCGTCCGGGTTCAGCGAAAATAGCTCATTCAGTGCATCATCCAGTAGTTGTTGATGATGGCAGACTGCGTCTACTACGAGGGCAGCCTGCGCCCTGGGAGAGGAACGTACTTTGTCGTTGATTTTTTGATCAAGTCGCATGGCATCCTTGATTAATTGAACACATCTCCTGGTGAGACAAGCTGACCGTTCAGGAAATCTTTAACGGACATAGCCTTACCGCCTTGTGGTTGCAGGCGTTGAATACTGATACTACCGGTACCGGCTGCTACCTGGATGCCCTCGCCACTAGCGGCCAATATTGTTCCAGGTTTGGCGCTACCCTGGTCGGAGACGGTAGCATCCCATATCCGTAGCCGGTTCTGTTGCCAGCAGGTGTAGGCCATCGGCCAGGGATTAAATGCACGAATTTTCCTGGCAATAACGTCAGAGGGTAAAGACCAGTCGAGCCGGGCCTCACTTTTTTCCAGTTTTTTAGCATAAGTCGCCAAACCTTCGTCCTGGACAGTGCCATGTAACTGTTCGGCCTTTATTTCGGGCAAGGCCCCAAGCAATAATTCAGCCCCCGCTTCGGCAAGCCTGTCATGAAGCTGGCCCGCATTCTCTGTTGCCAGAATTTCAATTTCAGTGGTTGCCAGGACAGCGCCGGTGTCCAGGCCCTGATTCATTTGCATAATGGAAACCCCGCTAGTCTTGTCACCAGATTCTATAGCCCGCTGGATGGGCGCCGCGCCGCGCCAACGGGGCAGTATTGAAGCATGGACATTAATACAGCCCAGGCGGGGAATTTTTAAGACCGATTCTGGCAAAATCAGGCCATAGGCAACCACAATCATTAAATCTGGTCGCAATAAAGCCAGGCTTGAGACTTCTGCCGGGTCTTTAAAATTTTGTGGTTGGCAGGTCTTGATATTGGCCACCTGTGCAGTCGCCTTGACCGGACCCGGTTTTATTTTCCGGCCCCTGCCCGCAGGTCGATCCGGTTGGCAATAAACCGCGACCACATTAAGGCCGGCCTGCAACAAGGCCTGGAGACTGGGAACGGCAAAATCAGGCGTGCCAGCAAATATAATATTCACGGGACTGCGCTACATAGCCTGGCGCTGCTGTTTAAGCATTTTTTTACTGATGCGCTGCTGTTTCAAATGTGATAAATAATCCACAAAAACCTTACCTTTAAGATGGTCAATCTCATGTTGTATGCAAACGGCAAGCAGGCCAGTGACACTTTCCTCAATTTTATTGCCCTGTGCACCCAACGCCCGATAAGTGATGGTCTCAGCACGGGTGACGGTTTCATAAATACCGGGTACTGACAAACAACCCTCTTCCATTGCGACTTCGGAATCCCTGCTCAGAATTTCAGGATTAATAAAAACCTGGAGTTGATCCCTGTCTTCAGAAATATCTATTATAATCAATTGTTTATGAACATTTACTTGAGTAGCAGCCAGGCCTATCCCGGGTGCGGCGTACATAGTTTCAGCCATATCATCGATTAGTGCGCGAATTTCGTCATTTATATCCGCGACGGGCGCTGCCAGGGTTCGTAATCGTGAATCTGGATAATGCAGTATTTCAAGCAAAGCCATTGTTATATTATAGTAAGGTCAATTATTGATATTGTTGAATGAATATAAATTCAGTCAGTTGGTTTCCATTCTTGTGAAACTGGTTTATTATTAGTTCAAAGGCTACTGAATAACAAGCGAAAATCCTGTCATAAAATCGTTCAATGACTTGGGGTTTTGGAAAAAATTCGACTAAACTGAGTGCAAGATTATACGGAAACACCGCCTATGTCGCGCAATCATAATCCGCTAATAATAGCGCTTACCCTCTTTTTGGGGATAATTCTCACACCTGTCGCACCCGTCAGGGCTGATGTGCTGGAACTGCAACCCGATCACCCTGATCGGTATGTGGTGGTACCAGGAGACACATTATGGGATATCGCTACTCGATTTCTCAAGAGCCCTTGGCACTGGCCAAAAATCTGGAAAATAAACGAACAAATAGCCAACCCCCATCTTATTTACCCGGGTGACGTGATTTTATTACGCTGGGTTGATGGTCAGCCGCAGCTTACCGTTCTAAGAAAAGAACAGCCTGTTCAGGATGAGGAGCCCGGACAGGTCACAGTGGTTGAAGGTACCGATGAGGGTATTACCGTAGGCACTGAAGAAACTCCCACCCCAGGCGGGCCTAGAAAAACCATTGGTAACCGTGAGAAGCTTAAGCCCAGGGTTCGTAGCAAATCGCTCGCCTCGGCCATACCCACTATCAGGCCTGAAGTGATCGCGCCCTTTTTAACGCGACCACTGGTGATAACTGATGATTTGCTCGATGACGCGGGTTATGTCGGGATTGGTGTCGATAACAGGCGGGCGTTAGGCGATAGAAGCGTATTTTATGCCCGTGGCCTTACCGATAAGAAAAATGAGTATTACTACATTTTCAGGCATGGTGAGGTATTACGGGAAAAGAGTTCGGGTAAGGTGTTTGGGTATGAGGCTGTCTATCTTGGTGATGCCCAACTAATCAGGTTTGGCAAGGTAAGCAAGTTAGTGGTCTCAAGTGCTAACCTTGAAATATTGCCTGGTGACAGGTTGTTGCCAGTTGAAAAGGCGCCACCACTACCACGTTATCAGCCACGCGCACCCAAAAATAAAGTTAAAGGTGAAATTCTGCTGGCAAAGAATGCAGTTGATGAATTTGGGCCATTAGCAATTGTGGCAATCAGCACTGGCAGCTCACAAGGACTGGAAGAGGGACATGTGCTGAGAATATTGCGGACTGGCGTCAGGGTTCGGGACCCGGTACTTAAAAGTTTTTACAAACTACCGAACGAAGAGAGTGGAATACTGCTGGTATTCAAGGTATTTAAGAGGGTAAGCTACGGGCTGGTCATGAGTTCCGACGGACCCATACAAGTTGGAGACAAGGTGGAGACTCCCTAGGGAGTTGCACTTGCAATACGTATATAATAATTTCCAGGCAAGTTAAGTCCAAGTTAAGTCCGGGATGAGCCAGAGAAATTTAGAAAGCTAAATTGAAACCGGAAAATAATTCAGAGAAAATAAAATAGGGAAGAAGTTAAGACTTTTTACAGTATTGCCAGGACAAGGAGGTCACGGCTATGGATCACGAACAGCTACTACGCTGGCTGTCACTACAGGCAACACCTGGTATTGGTGACATATCACTGCATAAAATTATGCAACATTATGGCTCGATACAGGCACTGTGTCAGGCATCCACCCGATCACTACAGTCATTGCTAGGCCATAAAGCCGGCTTGGTAGAGCGTGCCATTGCAAAACCCCTTCTGGAAGACCAGTTTGCGAAAACCCTGAACTGGCTGGCACAGCCCCAACACCATATCTTAATGCTCGAGGACGAGGGTTACCCAAAACTTTTAAAAGAGATACCTGATCCACCGCCGATACTATATATAGATGGTGATGTCGACGCTTTGCGAATGCCGCAATTGGCTATTGTCGGCAGCCGTAGTCCCAGCGCCCAGGGCAGAATCAATGCCGGTCTTTTTTCTTCTGATTTAGCCGCCAGGGGTCTGGCAATCACCAGCGGCATGGCTTTGGGTGTTGACACTGCCGCCCATGAAGGCGCACTAAAAAAGGACGGCATGACCCTGGCAATTGCCGGCACCGGGGTCGATGTCATTTACCCCGCTCGCAACGAAGAGCTGGCAACAAAAATCAGGATGTCAGGTGCGCTGGTATCAGAGTTTCCCCTTGGCTGTACACCCAGACGTGAAAATTTTCCCAGGAGAAACAGAATAATAAGCGGGTTAAGCCTGGGCGTAATGGTTGTTGAAGCGACGGTTCGCAGTGGCTCATTAATAACTGCCCACCTGGCGGCGGAGCAGGGCCGGGAAGTTTTTGCCATACCCGGCTCGATTCATACACCCCAGGCCCGGGGTTGTCATCTTCTGATACGTGAGGGCGCCAAACTCATTGAAACCGCCGAAGACATTCTGAATGAATTGGGTGTTTTGCTCAGCTATTCAACAGTAGAAACAGTGACCAGTAAGGATGTCACTGATCCACAAGCAGATAGTTTAGACAGCCAGGCAGAACCCCTGTTGGCCTATTTGGGCTTTGATCCTGTTTCAGTTAATGAGCTGGTAGAACGCAGTGGATTGACGGCAGATGTGATTTCATCCATGCTCTTGCGCATGGAGCTGTTGGGTCAGGTTGAAAGTGGGCCCGGTGGTCGCTATATAAGGGCAATAAATTAACAAGGGTGGACATGAAAGAAGAAAAGGTTTTGGACGTTTTAATGTACATCTTCGAGAATTATATGGATGACTCACATGAGTTTAGTCCAGATCAGGACGCATTAATCCTTGAATTATCCCAGGCGGGTTTCCCGAAGGGAGAGATAAACAAGGCCTTTAACTGGCTGGAAGAGTTGTCGAGTTTGCGTGATGATAAACCTGTCGGTGTGGTTGCAAGTAGTCGATCATCGTCTATCCGATTTTTTTCAGGTTACGAGTCTGCAAAAGTAAGTATGTCGTGTCGTGGTCAATTATTGCGTCTTGAACAAAGCGGTGTGCTTGACTCTGTAGCCAGGGAAATTGTGATAGATCGCCTGACGGCACTTGAGGCAGAAGAGATTGATATTGAACAGCTCAAATGGGTTGTACTGATGGTGTTATTTAATCAACCGGGGCAGGAACAGGCGTATGATCTTCTCGAGGATTGGGTGGTGAGTGAAAATAGAGATTTTCTTTTTTAAGTACCCACCCGGGCAATTAACGCACAACTCCTATGCTTCTTGCGGACAATAATTTTTTCTAAACACTGAACAGTTAATATATTAAATACCTTGTAGTTATGTCTAAAAAATTAATCGTTGTCGAGTCGCCTGCCAAGGCAAAAACCATGACCAGGTACCTGGGCAAGGAGTTTTCCGCATTGGCATCATATGGCCATGTTCGTGACCTAATACCGAAACAGGGCGCCGTTGATACGGAAAATGATTTTGCGATGAAATACGATGTCATCGAAAAAAATCGAAAACATGTCGATGCCATCACCAAGGCCATGAAAAAAGCCGACGAACTTTACCTGGCCACTGACCCGGATCGTGAAGGTGAGGCCATTTCCTGGCATTTGTACGAGATTCTAAAAGAAAGAGGCGTGCTTGATAAAAAACCGGTGTACCGTGTGGAATTCCATGAAATCACCAAGTCCGCGATTCAACAAGCCATAAAACAACCCCGGGAATTATCACAAACCCTGGTCGATGCCCAGCAGGCCAGGCGCGCCCTTGATTACCTGGTAGGGTTTAATTTATCCCCCTTGTTGTGGAAAAAAGTCAGGCGCGGGCTGTCTGCTGGCCGGGTTCAGAGTCCGGCATTAAGAATGATTGTTGAGCGTGAACTCGAAATAGAGGCGTTTAATCCAAGAGAATACTGGACGATTGAGTCTGATTTGAACGCCCAGAAAAAGAATTTCTCGGCAAAATTAACGCATTTCGACAATAAAAAACTCGACCAGTTTGATATCAGTGACGACAAACATGCCAATAAGGTAGAAAAAGCACTCACCAAAAAAGCAGATGGCCAATTAAAAGTCATTACTGTTGAGAAGAAAAAACGTAAAAGAAATCCATCGCCACCCTTTACAACCTCAACCTTGCAGCAGGAAGCGGCCCGCAAGCTTGGGTTCACTGCCCAACGAACCATGCGTATCGCCCAGCAGCTATATGAGGGTTTTGAAATTGATGGCGAGACGGCGGGCCTGATTACCTACATGAGAACTGATTCGGTCAGTCTTGCAGGTGAGGCGATAACAGAGATCCGGGAATTAATTGTCTCGCGGTACGGTAAAGAAAATTTACCCGACGAGCCGCAAGCCTATAAAAATAAATCAAAAAATGCCCAGGAAGCGCACGAGGCTGTACGGCCAACCTCGGCAGCCCGTATTCCCGAGGACACAAAAAAATACTTAAATAAAGAGCAGCTTAAACTTTATAATTTAATCTGGATGCGTACAGTTGCCTGCCAAATGGTTCATGCAACTATGGATACCATGGCGATCGAGCTGGAAGCAGGGGCGGGAAATATTTTTCGTGCCACCGGTTCAGCCGTGGTCAAACCTGGGTTTTTGGCAGTTTATGAAGAAGGGCAGGACGACAGTAAAGGCGGCGATTCTGACCAGGCATTGTTGCCAGCACTCGAAAAGGGCGATGAGGTCACATTAAAAGAAATCAGGAAAGAGCAACATTTTACCGAGCCACCACCGAGATATACTGAGGCGAGCCTGGTCAAGACTCTCGAGGCCCATGGTATTGGCCGGCCCTCGACCTATGCCAGTATTATATCTACCTTGCAGGCCCGCGAATATGTGCTTCTGGAAAAGAAACGATTTACGCCAACTGATGTCGGCCGGGTTGTGAACAAGTTTTTATCCGAGCATTTCAGCAAGTACGTGGACTATGATTTTACCGCCCGTCTCGAAGACGATCTGGATGCCGTGTCGCGCGGCGAGAAAACATGGAAGCCCCTGCTCAAGGAATTCTGGACTGAATTTAAAGCAACAGTAGATTCAAAAGAAGATGTTGATCGGCCCGGCGTCGAGCTAATGGAAGAAAAATGTCCAAAATGTAATAAACAGGTCGCTAAAAGACTTGGTCGCAATGGTTATTTCGTGGGTTGTACCGGTTACCCGGAGTGTGACTACACGCGAAATGTCGATGATGAGCCCGGTGCCACCAATGAGCCAGAAATTGTTGAAGGCAGAAAATGTCCCAAGTGTGAATCTGACCTGGTCATCAAACGCGGGCGTTATGGAAAATTTATTGGTTGTTCCGGCTACCCGGATTGTAATCACATGGAGCCACTGGAACCCCCTGAGGATACCGGAGTTAAATGCCCGGAGTGCAAAAAAGGGGCCATGCTAAAACGCAAATCCCGTTACGGAAAAATATTTTTTTCTTGTGAGCACTATCCTGAATGTAAGTACGCTGTATGGAACCGACCGCTTAACGAGGTCTGCCCAAGTTGCGCATTTCCGATGCTGACCGTGAAGGTAACCAAACGACGCGGTGCAGAAAAAGTTTGCCCTCAGAAAGAATGCAAATATATAACAGCCTATGAAGACTACGAAGAAGAAACGGAAGCTGAATAGGTTTAATAGTTTGTAGTGTATTAATAAGCGTTCCAGACCGGCCTCGAAAGATAAAAAACTCGGCTACGATTTGGCGACTAATTTCTTGATATCCTTATAGCCTGTGGTGCCGGGAATGAAAACAAAAAAAAATTTAATTATTCGTAACTCAGCAATAATTTTATTGTTACTGGTATCTGCCTGTGCCTCTACCGGTGATATATCGCCTGGGCGTGGCGACATTATCTCGTGGCAAGCACTGCCAGGATGGCAGCAGGACAACCTGGAATCAGTCTGGCCGGCACTGAAAAATAATTGCCTGACAAAAAAATTACCCGCGGGATGGAAAAATACTTGTACCGAGATTTCCATGATGGGCCAGGCAGCGCCTGACACAATACGTGCATTTATCGAAACGAGGTTTGTAGCCCGGGAACTGGTAAGCATAAATAATAAGGAAAGTTTAATCACTGGTTACTACGAGCCTGTTCTCAATGGCAGCCTGACGCCGGATAGTCGATATCGTTTCCCGGTTTACGGACGTCCCAAAGATCTTGTTGTGATTAAGCTGGACAAGTTATATCCAGAACTGGCAGGTAAAACTATCAGGGGCAGGCTGGATGGTAACAATGTCGTGCCATTTTATTCTCGGGCCGAAATTGATAATGGCCGTAACCAGCTCGCCGGGCTGGAGATAGCCTGGGTCGATGATCCAGTTGATCTTTTCTTTTTGCATATCCAGGGTTCTGGCAGGATCCGCTTGCCGGATGGAAAAATGCTTGCTGTTGGTTACGCTGACCAGAATGGCCACGCGTATGAGTCCATTGGCCTGAGCCTTATTCGTCGCGGCGTAATAGAACCGGAGGACGTGAGTTTATACACCATAAAAAACTGGTTGGCAGAAAATCCGCGGGAGCTCGATCAGGTCCTGTTCAGCAATCCAAGTTATATATTTTTTTCGGTCCGCGATAGTAGATTAGCAGGCCCGATTGGTTCTTTGGGCGTACCGTTGACCGCCGAGCGCAGTCTCGCAATTGACAGGCGTTTCACAGAGCTGGGATCACTATTGTGGGTCGATACCACATTACCGGGAGCACAAGCCAGGCCTTATCAGCGTTTGATGGTCGCCCAGGATACCGGTGGTGCCATCAAGGGCGTTGTCCGTGCCGATGTATTTTTTGGGCGCGGCAGCAGGGCGCGGGATTTGGCAGGCACAATGAAACAAGCTGGCAGTCTTTATGTGCTTGAGTTAAATCCCGACAGAATGGCAAGTAATGTCTCGAGCCGAGAAGTTAAGTCAGCGAATTGATTAATGCAGTTGGTTATCAAAAAGAATAAATACTTATTTGTTGTGCTGTTGACGACTATATTGTCGGTGACAAGTTGTAGCAAAATCCTGAGTAGCAATGGCAGCCGGGCACAAGGGTTAATTGAAATCTTGATTACCGAACCTGATAATCAAAAACAATTATTTGAAGTGACGCTAAACAAATCATGGTCGGCAAAAAATATTACCCCTGCAATTCATGGTCAGAATACCCTTAATTACTTGCGCGCAAGAGTCAAGCAAGACCAGATCCTTGACTACAAAGTTTCGCGTCGTACCAATTTAGAAAACAACCGCTCCTATGTTGAAATCGCTGTTGTTGAGTCATTTCCAGGAACTTTACGGAAGAAAAAATTTACCTACGTGTTTCGAGTTCACTTTGAGGAAAATAGTGAAGGGTTAAACGTCATCACTGGTAGCGAGAACATAAACTAATGCACATCCATATACTTGGCATCTGCGGTACTTTCATGGGCGGCCTGGCCCTGATTGCGCGCGCAATGGGCCACCAGGTAACGGGTTCGGATGCCGGTGTTTATCCGCCCATGAGTACCCAATTAAATGAACAGGACATTGCTTTGTTTGAGGGTTATTCAGCAAAAAACCTCGAACAAAAACCAGACCTGGTTGTGGTTGGCAATGCGCTTTCTCGTGGCAATGAGGAGCTGGAAGCCGTACTTAACAAAGGCATTGCCTATACATCCGGGGCCCAGTGGCTGGCAGAACACGTCCTGTACCAGGACAAATGGACCATGGCCATTGCCGGTACCCACGGTAAAACCACCACGGCCAGTTTACTGGCATGGATTCTGACCCATGCCGACAAGGCGCCCGGATTTTTAATTGGTGGCGTGGCCGACAACCTTGGTCTCTCGGCCAAATTGGGCAAGGGAAAATTATTTGTAGTTGAAGCAGATGAGTATGACACGGCTTTTTTTGACAAACGATCCAAGTTTATACATTACCGGCCAAAAACAGCCATCCTGAATAACCTTGAGTTTGATCACGCCGATATATTTAGTGACCTGGAAGCAATGAAGTTACAATTTCATCATTTTCTTCGTACCGTACCGGCAAACGGTCGCTTGTTTATCAATGGCGACGATAACAACCTTGAGCACTTACTGGCAATGGGTTGCTGGTCCGAGCGACGAACATTTGGTTTGAGTAGCAATCATGACTGGCACGTCAAAACACTAAACCAGGATAACACCGAATTTGAAATCTGGCAGCAGGACAAATGCGCAGGACAAGTGGTGTGGTCGATGCCTGGCCAACATAATATGATGAACGCACTGGCCGCTATTGCCGCCGCCGATCATGCCGGCATACCTGTCGCCAAAAGTATCGAGGCGTTGGCTATTTTTAAAGGCGTTAAACGCAGGCTTGAGGTGACGGGTGTTGTCAATGGTATAACTATTTATGATGACTTTGCCCATCATCCCACCGAAATATCGGCAAGCCTGCAAGCTATCCGTGACCAGGTGGGCAAAGCGCGGGTCATTGCCGTCATGGAGCCAAGGTCAAATACTATGCGTATGGGCATCCATCAGGATACACTGGCACCTGCATTAGGTGTAGCTGACCAGGTCCATATTGTGACTACCCAGGCTTTACAGTGGGACATTAAGGGTGTGGCCGGGAAGCTTGGCCAAAGCTGTACTTTATCTGAGGATGTTGACAGGGCGGTTGAGGCCATTGCCAAAAGTGCCCTGGCCGGAGACCATATAGTTATTATGAGCAATGGTGGTTTTGGTGGTATCCACCAGCGTTTACTGGATCGCTTAAAATAAAATATAATCACCTAATAGCATGCCTGGTAATGAATTTTTATTAAAATCTACTGTCAATTAAATTAGCAAGGCGCCCATACTTTGGTCGCACTTTGTTTTGGAGAATATAAATGATAACAAAAAATTTTACGGTAAAGATTGTGATACTTCTGGCCCTGTTCGGTTTGACACTGCCAGCTGCAAATGGCGCCAAGTTTATCGAGGGCCAGCATTACATAGAAATTCCATTTAGTGATTCGTTAAATACAGGCAAAAAAGTCGAGGTCAGGGAGTTTTTCTGGTACGGCTGCCCCCATTGTTACCGTCTTGAGCCCTTACTGGGAGAGTGGTTGAAAACCAAACCGAAGGCCGCATTATTTGTCAGGACACCTGCTTTTTTGCCGAAGTGGGAGATTCATGCGCGCCTTTATTATACCTTGGAAGCGCTGGATAAAGTGGACGCCTTGCACGGTAAGTTTTTTGCCAGTGTTCAAAACAGTAAACAAAAAATGAGCAACAAAGCGGACATTGTCAGTTTTGTTACCAGTAACGGTGTTAACAAGGCCGATTTTCTCAAGGCCTGGGATTCATTTGATGTGGATAAAAAAATCAGAACAGCACAGCAACTGGGCCAGAAGTACGGCATACGCTCGGTACCCAACATGGTTGTCGACGGTCGTTATGTCATCGGCGCGGACAGTGCTGGCAGCCAGGTAAAAATGATGCAAGTGGTTGACTACCTGGTGGACAAAATCGCGAAACAGAAAAAATAATTTCTGGTTGCTTTAAGTTAATAAATCACTGGGACACTAAATTAAGGTAAAGGCCATATATGAATGCTGCACAACTTTTCATCAAGTGTCTTGAGAATGAAGGCGTTGAAGTCATTTTCGGTATTCCCGGCGAAGAAAACCTGGATGTAATGGATGCACTACTTGATTCCAGTATTAAATTTGTTACCACGCGCCATGAGCAAGGCGCCGCGTTCATGGCTGATGTTTACGGACGCTTGACAGGTAAAGCCGGAGTTTGCCTGGCAACCCTGGGACCGGGCGCCACCAACCTTGTAACCGGTGTAGCCGATGCCAATATGGACCATGCGCCGGTAGTGGCTATTGCCGGTCAGGCCGCCACGACTCGTTTACACAAAGAATCACACCAGGTGCTTGACCTGGTAAATATGTTTCGGCCCATTACAAAATATGCTGCCCAAATCCTGGAACCGGAAATTGTGCCCGAAATTGTTCGCAAGGCCTTTAAAATTTCCCAGGTAGAAAAACCTGGCGCCTGTTTTATTGATTTTCCGGAAAACATCGCGGCTATGAAAACGGACAGCAAGCCATTACATGTACAATCTGCCGCCGCCCCCAGCCCGACTCAGCACAAACTGGCCCAGTCTGCCGAAATTATTTCCAAAGCCAAATTTCCACTAATCATGGCTGGCAATGGTATTGTTCGGGCCAATGCCTCGGATATGTTGATTGAATTCGCAGAAAAATTAAATATTTCTGTTGCCACTACGTTCATGGCCAAGGGTGTCATTCCCAGCTCCCACCCCCTGAGCCTGGGTACGGTCGGCCTCCAGGCAGATGATTATATCTCTTGCGGTTTTGATCGTGCCGACGTGATTATTTGTATTGGTTATGACATTGTTGAATACCATCCCTACCTTTGGCACAAGACCCGCGATCGTAAAATAATCCATATTGATACCACGCCGGCTGAAGTTGATGCCAGTTATATTGTTGCCTCTGGCATAGTTGGCAATATCTCAGAGTCACTGAAGGAACTGGCAGGTGAGGCTCACCCCCATCATGGTAATGATTTTGAGCATTTGCACCAGGTCATCATGGACGAGTTAAACGAAGATGCAAATGACGAAACCTTCCCGGTTAAACCGCAACGCATTATTCGTGATTTACGCGCAGCCTTACGCCCGCAAGACATTGCCGTGGTTGATGTGGGCGCACACAAAATGTGGATGGCGCGCATGTACCCGGCTGAAAAAGCCAATACTTGTATTATTTCCAACGGCTTTGCCAGTATGGGTATTGCCGTACCAGGGGCGATTGCCGCAGCTTATGCCTTGCCAGAACAAAAGGCCGTGGCCGTCACTGGTGACGCCGGATTTTTAATGAATTCCCAGGAAATAGAAACGGCCATGCGCCTGAAATTGTCACTGGTCATACTTATCTGGACTGATAGCGCCTATGGTTTGATTGAATGGAAACAAAAAGTACAGTTCAAACGTACCTCGAACATCAAATTTAACAACCCGGATTTTGTTACCTACGCCGAATCTTTTGGTGCCAAAGGGTACCGTATTGAAAAAACGGCAGATCTGCTGCCAACCTTGAAACAGGCGCTGGCCGATAATACCGTCAGCATTATCGATTGCCCGGTTGATTACAACGAAAACATGCGTTTAACCGAAAAACTGGGCGAAAAAATTTGCCCGATTTAATATTTATTACCAAATAATATTATGGCCCGATAAGTGCTGAAATTGATGCTTTTCTGGCCACCACAACGTGCTAGAGTCTGTATAGGCAGTACCCGTTTTTTACAAGTGACTGGTTTAACCATGAACAAAACGGAATAATATGGACACAGCTTCCAAGCTAAAGACTTTTGCAGAGCTGCAACAAAGCAGTTATCTTGGCGACGGCAATGCGCCTTATCTTGAATCCCTCTACGAGTCGTATTTAGAGAACCCCGATTCGGTCAGCCCTGACTGGCAACATTTTTTTGCTGGATTGCCCCCTGTGTTTGCCGGGGGAAATGGTGCAGCAGCAGATCACTCCCATGAACATATACGTTCACAATTTCGCCACCTGGCCCAGAAACAAAACCTGCATCGGTCGCTACCACGCGCAACCGGGAGCTTGAGCAGCACCAGTATCAGGGCCTCCAGGGACAGTGTGGTTCCCGATGATGGCAAACAGATTCGGGTATTGCAGTTAATCAATGCCTACCGGTTCCGTGGTCACCAACAGGCCCATTTCAACCCACTGGTAGCCACAGAGCCTCTAATCTTGCCTGAACTGAATCTTGAGTTTCATGGTTTGGGCCCGGCTGATCTCGATACTAAATTTGGCACTGGTTCGCTTGTTGCCCCCGATATAATCAGCCTGCGGGAAATTATTCTTCTTTTAGAAGAGACCTATAGCGGTCCCATTGGTGCTGAATACATGCACATCACCAATACCAGCGAAAAGCGCTGGATCCAGGAAAGACTCGAGGGCAGGACCCAAAGAGTTAGGCCGGAAAAAGAAACCAAAATACGTCTGTTAGAACGAATAACAGCAGCGGAGGCATTGGAACTTTATTTGCATCGGAAATATGTTGGCCAAAAAAGATTTTCCCTGGAAGGAGGCGAAAGCCTGATTCCGTTGCTGGATGAATTAATTCAGCGAGCTGGCGCCAAAGGCTTGAAGGAAGTTGTTATTGGCATGGCCCACCGTGGCCGGCTTAATGTATTGATCAATGTTATGGGTAAGAAACCGGCCAACCTGTTCCTGGAGTTTGAAAACAAGTCCAGACAAAATGGTAATGGTTCCGGCGATGTCAAATACCACATGGGATTTTCATCGGACATAAAAACAACAGGTGGGCCATGCCATGTGGTGCTGGCATTTAATCCTTCGCACCTGGAAATAATAGGACCCGTGGTCGAAGGCTCGGTACGGGCGCGCCAGGAACGGAGTAAAGATAGCCATGGTAACCTGGTGATGTCGGTATTGATCCATGGCGACGCCGCTTTTGCTGGCCAGGGCGTGGTCATGGAAACATTTAGCATGTCCCAGTCACGGGGTTACTCGACAAAAGGCACGGTACATATTGTCATTAATAACCAGATTGGCTTCACCACCAGCAACCATGAGGACGCCCGTTCATCCCAGTACTGTACTGATGTTGCGAAAATGGTTGGTGCGCCCATATTTCATGTCGATGGAGATGATCCCGAAGCGGTTTTGTTTATTACCCGTATGGCACTTGATTATCGAATAAGATTTCGTAAAGACGTGGTAATTGATTTGGTGTGTTACCGGCGTCATGGCCATAGTGAAGCGGATGAGCCCCTGGCAACGCAACCAATGATGTACCAAAAGATTAAACAAAAAAAGACAACCCGTGAATTATATGCCAAAAAACTGCTAAACGATGAGACCATTAATGACGACGACGCAAATTTATTATTAGAAAAGTATTACGAATTACTGGATTCAGGAGATGTTATAGCGCCTAACCTGATGAAAGATGAATCAGTTTATCCCAATGCGGCAGACTGGAAAAAATATAAAGGCAAACGGCACGATGAAAATATTGAGACGAAAATTTCCCCGTCCCTGGTTAAAGATTTAAGTGCACAGTTGTCAAAGTTGCCCGAGGGTTTTGAACTACACCATAGTGTGGCTAAAATTTTTGCCAGCCGTAGTAATATGACAAGCGGTAGTAAACCTATTGACTGGGGATATGCAGAAATTATGGCGTATGCCAGTTTGTTATCAGAAGGATATGATGTCAGGTTGTCCGGGCAGGACAGTGGTCGCGGTACTTTTTTTCACAGGCATGCTGTGCTCTATAACCAGGTAGATGGCAGTTCTTATGTGCCATTGCGTAACCTGAAAAAAACCAGCGCCAGTTTTCTGGTGATTAATTCATTACTTTCGGAAGAGGCCGTACTGGCATTTGAGTATGGTTATGCTATTTCAGACCCGGAAACCTTAACAATTTGGGAGGCGCAGTTTGGGGATTTTGCCAATAACGCCCAGGTGGTGATTGACCAGTTTATTAGTGCGGGCGAGCAAAAATGGGGCCGCCAGTGTGGGCTGGTCATGTTCCTGCCCCATGGCTATGAAGGCCAGGGGCCGGAACACAGCTCAGCCAGGCTGGAACGATATATGCAACTTTGTGCGCAACAGAATTTGCAAGTTTGCGTGCCTACGAACCCGGCTCAAATTTTTCATTTATTACGGCGGCAAATTAAACAACCCTTTCGCAAACCCCTGGTGGTGATGACGCCAAAAAGCCTGTTAAGACACAAGCTGGCCGTCAGTTCACCGGCCGAATTAACCAATGGAAGATTCCAGGAGCTTATTGGTCACCAGGACAGGAAAAATGACGCTGAAATCAAGCGTGTTTTATTTTGTAGTGGTAAAATTTACTTTGATATAGTCAACCGATGTTTGCAACAAGAACGAGACGATGTTGCCATCGTACGTATCGAGCAACTATACCCCTTCCCGGCCGATTTATTGAAACAGGAAATTAATCGTTATAAAAATGCTAAAAAATTTATCTGGGTTCAGGAAGAGCCAAAAAATCAGGGTGCCTGGTATACCAGTCAACACCACATGCGTGCGGAGATTGGTGATGATAATTACCTTGAGTATGCGGGTCGTCCCTTATCGGCAGCACCAGCAGTAGGTTATAGTTCTTTACATAAGCAACAATTACAGGATTTACTCAATACGGCGCTTGCCGGGTAGTGCCAGTACAGCTCATGCTAAGCCATAATTAGTTGGGTAAATTTAAGGCCGACAGGTAAGATACAGGCAAGATCAAGAAAAGGATATTTTATGTCATTGGAGATTACCGTCCCTGTTTTTCCAGAATCAATCCTTGATGGCACACTGGTTGCCTGGCGGAAAATAGCGGGTGAAGCAGTGAGTCGTGGAGACGTACTGGCTGATATAGAAACAGACAAGGTGGTTTTTGAAATACCGGCACCGGTTGACGGCGTCCTGGAAGAAATATTTGAACAGGATGGCGCCACCGTCGTTTCTGGCCAGGTACTGGCTCGGTTTAATGATAGTAAGAAGGGTTCGCAAAATAAATTACAGGGAAAACCAGGCAAGCAGCCCGTTAATAGTACTGGCAAGGTGAAAAATAAAATAACCAAAACGAAAAAAAAACCTGTACCAGTTAACGAAACAGTTGGACCAATTATCAATCCCTCGGCATATAAAATGATGCAGGAAAATGGCCTCACGGACGAACAGGTTACTGGTACCGGCAAAGGTGGCCGGGTATTAAAAGAAGATGTGTTAAGGGTGCTAGGACAAAAAGTATCCGATATCGATGTCCCGGCAATTCCAGCGAAATCAGCGCCAGCTGGTACTTTAACGGCAGATATCAGCGATAACGGCCGTCCGGAAAAACGGGTAGCCATGTCACGCCTGCGTGCCAGGGTGGCAGAACGTTTAGTGGCGGCCCAGCAAACCGCGGCAATCCTGACTACCTTCAATGAAATTAATATGCAGCCGATAGTAACTCTGCGGAAAAAATATAAAGCGGCATTTGAAAAAGAGCACGGTGTACGGCTCGGTTTTATGTCATTTTTTGTCAAGGCGGTAACAGAGGCACTGAGACATTATCCTGAAATCAATGCCTCCATCGATGGCCAGGATATTATTTACCATGGGTATTTTGATATCGGCATTGCCGTGGGTTCGCCGCGGGGTTTGGTGGTGCCAATTTTACGTAATGCAGATGTTCAAACCATGGCGGGCATTGAGTCACAAATTGTTGATTACGCCAACAAGGCAAAAGACGGATCACTAACCATGGAAGAAATAACTGGCGGTACTTTTACAATAACCAATGGTGGTGTTTTCGGATCAATGTTGTCGACACCGATTCTGAACCCGCCACAATGCGCAATACTGGGCATGCACAAGATCGATGACAAACCTGTTGTCGTCGAAGGAGAAATTGTCATCCGACCCATGATGTATGTGGCCTTGTCTTACGACCATCGTATTGTCGATGGCCAGGGTGCGGTGCAATTTCTTGTCCATATCAAGGAATCACTAGAAGACCCCGATCGATTACTGCTCGATATTTAAAATGAATCATCAAAGCCCATCATGATAAAATACGATGTCATTGTAATTGGTGCCGGGCCTGCAGGTTATGTTGCGGCAATCCGCTGCGCTCAATTGGGACTGAAAACTGCCTGCGTCGATGACTGGTTAAACGATAAACAACAGTCGGCACTGGGTGGTACTTGCCTGAATGTCGGCTGCATCCCCTCCAAGGCTTTGCTGGAATCATCAGAGAAATATGCAGATACAAAAACAGGACTGGAAAAACATGGCATAGGGGTTGATAACACCACCCTTAATCTTGCAACCATGATGGCGCGGAAAAATAAAATTGTTTCCGAGTTAAACCAGGGTGTAGCAGGGTTGTTCAAGTCCTGCGGTGTTACTTCTATCAGTGGTCGTGGTTTTCTAAAAAACAAAAATACTGTCGAAGTGTCCGACGGAAAAAATAATAGTAATAAATTAAATATTAATGCAAAAAATATTATTTTAGCGCCAGGTTCAAAACCAGCAGAGATAAGTATTGCACCTGTTAATAACAAGACCATTGTCGATTCTGCTGGCGCCTTGAGTTTTAATGAAGTACCCAAACGCCTGGCTATTATCGGTGCCGGTGTCATTGGTCTCGAACTGGGCAGTGTCTGGCACAGACTCGGCGCCGAAGTCGTCATTCTCGAGGCCATGGAAGAATTTTTACCCATGGCTGATAACCAGATCAGTCGCGAGGCATTGAGGACGCTCAAAAAGCAAGGCCTTAATATTAAACTGGGCGCAAAAGTGTTGTCTGCAAAAGAATCAGACGAACTTGTGAGCGTCGCGTTTGAAACAAATAAAGGTAAACAAACCGAAACTTTTGATAAATTAATTGTTGCGGTGGGTCGTAAGCCAAACTCGGCTAATTTATTTAACCAGGACTCGGGTTTAAAGATAAATGCGCAGGGTTTTATCGATGTTGATGAACACTGTTATACCGGCCAGGAAAATATTTACGCTATTGGTGATGCCGTGCGCGGCCCTATGCTGGCCCATAAGGGCATGGAAGAAGGGGTAATGGCTGCCGAAATTATTGCCGGCCAATCTGGCCGGGTGAATTATGAAACTATCCCGTCCGTGATCTATACCCACCCGGAAATAGCCTGGGCCGGAAAAACAGAGCAACAACTCAAGACAGCGGGTATTGAGTATAAAAGCGGCAGTTTTCCTTTTTTGGCCAGTGGTCGCGCCAAGGCAGCGGGTGAAACTGGCGGACTGGTCAAGGTCCTGGCCGATGCAAAAACCGATCGTGTACTCGGTGTCCACATGATTGGCGCCAGGTGTTCCGAGCTTATTGGCCAGGCAGTGATTGCCATGGAGTTTGGTGCCAGCAGTGAAGACCTGGCCATGACCATGTTTGCCCATCCAACACTATCAGAAGCTTTTCACGAAGCGGCCCTGGCTGTGGATAATCGCGCCATCCATATGCCTAACAGCAAGAAATAACCGGCGTTGAATCTTTTACTGCTGGCTGCGCTCCTTTAAATCTTCAAAGAATATTCGTATCCGGTTTGCATTGGTACCGCCATCACCACCACCACCAAAACGAGATGTTGAGCGCATGTCGATTCGGCTACTGTCCTGGTCAATTTTCGTAATATGAATAACAACATCATCGCTGAAGCCAAACCAGAATGTTTTGTGCGTGGCTTCAATGTGCATTTCTTCACGACTTGGGGTCCAGAGTTGCCAGCCTCGATCCTTGATTAACTCAACAGACAGGTCAAAGGCCTTGTCAGTGGTAACAGGCAAAATTAAAGGTTTAATATCCGGATAAAATTCTTCCTGTAATGCCGCGACCAGGTCGCCACCATAATCCCGGGAATTGGGTGCGTACCAGAAGGTAGGCAAGTTTTCTGTGGTCGTTGTGATGTCCTGGATAGGGGGTAGTGTCAGTTTGGCCTCTTTCCACGATTGCAGAAACAGCAGCATGGGCACAAGTAAAATAATGCCTAACAGGCTAATAACAAAACCCCGGCGGTTACTACCAGGTCGCGCAAAAATTAATCCGGAAAAACATAATAGTGCAGCAAACATCCCGACATAAGCAGACCATTTTGCAATTGCCACTGCGTAATCGAAATCCCACCAACCGATACGACTGCCTATGGGGCCGGACATGGCGGCCAGTATGGACAGAATAATTAATACAAAGCCAATAATGGCGGGCAGGTAAACTCGTTTTTTTGTCATAAAATTTACAAACCTTCAATACGTAGATTATTACCGTAATTCTATGGGCAATGAAACCCGGGGTAAAGTTAATCAGAGAAAAAGGATCGTCATGGCCAGTCAAAGCTGGTATTTAGTGATTTATTTATGCCTCTATCCAGATTCGTTAAAATTCAAAATAGACAAATACAAGGGGCTACAAGGGCCTGCGCGGCAAGGTCAGGGTAGCCTCAAGCCCACTTGGGGAGATATTGCGCAGCTGCAGGTCCCCTCCATGTGACAGGGCGATATTGCGGGCAATGCTCAGGCCCAGGCCGGTACCGCCTGTTTCGCGGTTGCGTGAGGATTCCAGTCGGTAGAACGGTTTAAATACTGTCTCGAGTTTTTGTTCCGGTATGCCCGGGCCGGAATCAGTCACGGTTATGACCAATGTTTCCTTGTTGTCACTAGCTGCAATCCGGGCGTTGCTACCGTACTTGATGGCATTATCAACCAGGTTAACGATACAACGTTTTAATGCTAACGGGCGCGCCCGGAAAGGCGTCAACTGACAGCCATCGATCTCAATCTCCTGCTTAAGTTCAGCCCCATCATCTTTTATTGTTTCCAGTAGCGCACACACGTCCATAACTTGTAATGGCTCTCGGCTATCATCGGCCCGCAAAAAATCCAGGGTCTCGGACGCGATTGCCTGCATCTCGTCCAGGTTATCAATGAAACTGGTGCGCTGTTCGGGATCGTCGAGCATTTCTGCACGCAGGCGCATGCGTGTGATTGGTGTTTTAAGATCATGGGAGATTGCCGATAACAATCGTGTTCGATCTTCTATGAAGCGCTGTAAGCGATGTTGCATGGCGTTAAACGCCTGGGCCGCATGACGTGTTTCCAGCGGCCCCGTTTCCGGTAGTGGCGGCTGGTTTATATCGCTGCCCAGTTTGTCGGCAGCCAGCGCAAGCATGGTTAATGGCCGGGTTACAAGACGTACCGCCAGTAGTGAGACGATTATTACGGTGGCCAGTAGTATCGCCAGGGTTAGTAGTAATACTGACGAATCAGCAAAAATTTCGTCGTCTATACGATTCTCAAAAGTTACCCAGGCCCCATCTGTCAATTTCACCTGGGCCAAATATAACAGCGTATCAGGCGCCACCATATTCATGCTTTGCATGTGACCACCACCACGGTCGCCAAATTTATGCATGCCACCCATGTTGCTCATTGTGCCTGTGTTGCCCCGGGCTGGCTGATCACTGACCGCAACACGCAAGGCATAAGCTGGGCCCAATTGCCGTTGCAGGCGTTTACGAAACTCCACCGTTGGCCAGCTTTCGGACGCTTTTTCCGTTGTAGACCAGGCAGGTGTTGTTAACGATACACGGGGCGTTGGTATATTGAGTATTGATACCAGCCGTTTGCGTTCACTGGGACTGACATCATCCAGCAAACGAACAATCTCGGCAATGCGTTCCGCGCTGTACACGCCACTGGCCTGGAACATGCGCTGTCCGCGGTCACGAAATTCAAGGGCAATGCCCGCCAACTGCGCCAGGATAAGGCCCGATAATAAAATCAGTGCCAGTCGGCCAAAGAGGGAGTTTGGCAAGACTCGCATTATTCTTCCGCCCGGACCTTTTCGGTGAATATGTAACCGGCACTGCGAACAGTTTTGATTAAGCGTGGCTCACGGCTGTCATCACCGAGTCGCTTGCGTAGGCGACCCACCTGGACATCAATACTGCGGTCAAATGGCAACGCTTCCTTACCACTAACTAATTCCAGCAGCTGGTCTCGACTGAGTACTCGGTTTGGTCGATCAAGAAAAACTGTGAGCAAACGATATTCGCCGCCACTGAGAGGCACGACTACATTATCGGCAGAGATCAGGTGACGGGCAACGGTATCAAGCGTCCAGCTTGCGAAATGTAATCGACCTTTTTGTTTAGTTTGTTCGCTTGAACCCGGCAAAGCACGGGCACGACGCAATACGCTGTGAATGCGTGCCAGCAATTCCCGTGGGTTGAAGGGTTTGGCCAGGTAATCATCGGCACCCATTTCCAGGCCAACGATCCTGTCGGTTTCCTCACCCAGTGCGGTCAGCATAATGACCGGGATCTGTGAGTCGGCACACAGTTTTCGGCACAGGCTGAGGCCACTTTCGCCGGGCAACATCAGGTCCAGCACGATCAGGTCAATCTTTTTTTTGTCCAGCTCGTCCCACATTAGCTTGCCATCAGCGGCCGTGCTGGCGCGAAGACCATGAGTTTCCAGGTAAGCCTTCAACAACTGGCGAATCTCGGCATCATCATCTACGACCAGGACATGGTCTTTGCGTTGTTTGTTGTTCATATAATTAGTTCTACAGAATTAACCAAACAGGGTCAGCACTAATTTGTAACATATTGTAACAGTACCCCATGGAGACAGTATTTGTTACAAAAACACCTGTTTCGGTCATTTGCCAGTTACATGCAACTGCTTTAATAACAACCGTAAGATAAATTATTAACCAATCAACAGGAGAATTATTATGAAAGGCAAAACAATATTAACAGCTATTGTTGGCGCTATTGCTGGCCTGGGTTTGTTCATGGGAACAATAGCCTTCGCCCAGGATAATACTCACATGGGTTACAACCAAAACACCAGCATGATGGGCCAGACCAACCAGAATACCATGCATGGCCAACCCACCCATGGCAACACCAATACAATGCATGGCCAGACCCTGGCACAAAACGACCACCATGGGTTAAAGCGTACTGATACCTGCCACGATACTGGTAAAGCAAGCAATACTGGCAAAAAGGGTAAGGCCGGTAAAAAAGGTAAAAAAGGAAAAGTCGGCAAAAGAAGCTGAAAAAAATCCGGGGGATAATATTAAGCATTACCCGCCCGGCAACAACAGGGCCCACCATGGTGGGCCCTGTTTATTATCCCTGGCGTGCTGCCGTAGCAGAAAATCAGGCACTTTTTAAGCTATGAAATTTGCACGTAACCCTTGTTTACGGTGTAGAATGGCCCCATCAACTGAGTTCAATTATCCAATAAAGGCGAATCAATATGGGTACTACATTAATAGTTATTCTGGTTATTGTTGCGTTCATTATCTTTTACATAATCGGGATTTTTAATAAACTTGTTACGTTTAAGAATCGCTATAAAAATGCCTTTGCGCAGATTGAGGTACAATTAAAACGTCGTTACGACCTGATTCCAAATCTTGTCGAGACCGCAAAGGGTTACATCAAGCACGAACGTGGAACCCTGGAAGCGGTGGTCGAAGCACGCAATACAGCACAAAGCATGCTATCGAACGCAGCCGCCGACCCCGGCAGCGCTGATGCCATGAAAAAACTGAGTGGTGCCGAAGGTAAGCTCGCCGGGGCCCTGATGAATTTTAATATGGTGATGGAGGCCTACCCTGATCTCAAGGCCAGCCAGAATATGATGCAGTTAAGCGAAGAGCTTACTTCGACTGAAAACAAGGTTTCTTTCGCCCGCCAGGCCTTTAATGATGCCGTCATGGCTTATAATACCTTTAAGCAAACATTTCCAGCCGTCTTTTTTGCAGTGGGCTTTGGTCACGGTAAAGATGCCACCTTGCTTGAATTTGAAGATACCGTTGCCATCCAGGCGGCACCCAAGGTTTCGTTTTAATAACAAGTAACGAAAAATATTCCAGGCGTTTAAATGAATTTCTTTGAATCACAAGACCGTGTACGCAAAAACACGTTCCGGCTGGTACTTCTGTTTACTTTAGCGGTGGTCACCTTAATTATTATGACTAATCTTCTGGTCATGGTGGTGTTCGGTTATATCGATAGTCAGCAAGTGCAAGATGGCGGGGAATTGCTCCTGCAAATGGACTGGCAAACATTTGCTGTTATCAGTATTGCCGTCGGCACCGTGGTGTTGGTGGGCAGTTTCTACAAGATTATGACCTTGTCGGCCGGTGGTAAGGCAGTTGCGGAGTCATTGGGTGGGCAACTAATCCCGCAAGACACCAATGACCTGAAACAACGCAAACTATTGAACGTGGTACAGGAAATGGCCATCGCTTCCGGCACGCCCGCGCCACCGGTTTATTTGTTAACCGGTGAGCAAGGTATCAATGCCTTTGCCGCCGGCTTTACGCCACGGGATGCGGTCATTGGTGTTACCCAGGGGACTATTGATCATTTAAGCCGCGATCAGCTGCAAGGTGTTATAGCCCACGAGTTCAGCCATATTTTTAATGGCGACATGCGGCTAAATATTCGTTTAATGGGCATCCTGAATGGCATCCTGATTATAGGGCTTATTGGGTACTATATGTTGTATTCTGCTTCTTTTTCGGGTCGCGGACGAAGTAGCGGCAAAGGCGCGGGCGGAATATTGGCACTGGCGATTGGGTTGATGGTACTCGGCTTTGCCGGAACCTTTTTTGGTGGCCTGATCAAGGCCGCGGTGAGCCGGCAACGGGAATACCTGGCGGACGCCTCCGCAGTCCAGTTTACCCGCAACCCGGACGGCATTGCCGGTGCCTTAAAAAGAATTGGCGGACTGGAGTTTGGTTCAAAAATAGAAAACCCTGGCGCGCCCGAAGTCAGCCATGCTTTTTTTGCCCAGGGGATTTCAGGTTTCATGTCATCACTCTCTGCCACCCACCCACCACTGGCCAAACGCATCAAGGCCATTGATCCCCATTGGGACGGCAAGTTTGATACTGAAGACAAAACTGATCGGCAACCAAAGCAGCAGGATAAGAAACAGGCCGATAAAAAAGCCGGCATGAGCCGGGAAGAACTCGCTAATAAAATGACCACCATTCTTGCCGGGGCGGCGATTGCTGACGTTGCTAACGCCATTGATCAAATTGGTAATCCCAGCCAGGAAACAATCAGTCATGCCCGTACCCTGATAGCAGAAATGCCTGCGGTTGTCGCCACTGCTGCCAGCGAGCCCTATGGCGCCCGGGCACTAATTTATTCCATGGTGCTGGATAAGGGACAGGATGTGCGCGGGCAACAGTTGCAATACTTGCAGGAGAAAGCCGATCCTGATGTGTTCGTGTTAACACAAAAATTTATTCCAGAGCTGGAAAATCTGAAAATTGAACATCGACTGCCGCTTATGGATATGGCGATACCGGCACTGAAACAGTTATCTGCTAACCAGTACAAAATTTTCAGAGCCAACCTGATTGCACTGATAAAAATGGATGACAAGGTTGACCTGATGGAATGGTCACTGCAGAAAATATTATTTAACCATCTTGATGCACAATTTTTTAAACTGACACGCATAAAAGCCCGTTATTCGAAACTTAAACAGTTAAAAAAGGAAACCTCAATGGTACTCTCGGTATTGGCTCATGCCGGTAATAAAAATGATACAGATGTAAAAAATGCATTTAATGCCGCTGCAAAAACACTGGACTTTGGTGGGCTGGAATTGTTGGCAAGAAATGAAATTAACCTGGCGAATATGGATCGGGCACTGAAAAAACTGGCAATGTTAAAACCCCTGGTCAAACCGCAATTCCTGAAGGCTTGTGTTGCCAGTATTGCCCACGACCAGAAAATTTCCCCGGTTGAAGTCGAACTTTTACGAACATTTTCAGATGTACTCGATTGCCCAATGCCGCCGGTAAAAATATAAAGTGAGATTATAACCGGTTGTACTACTGTCCTATAAACTCGTCATTCCCGCGGAAGCGGGAATCCAGGTTTTTAATGGGCAGTTTCAGTTACTGATTGGATTTCCGCTTCCGCGGTTCTTGGCTGCTGTTACATTTCTACTTTTATGAATATACTCGACCACGGGCTCAAGATTACAAACAATTACGGAATCAGCATCAAAAACGAATATGAACCTACACGAGTATCAATCCAAGGCCTTGTTTAAAAACTTTGGCCTGACTGTGCCTGACAACCAGGTGGTCACCCGGCTGGACCAGGTGGATGATGCGTTAAAAAATCTGGGCGGTGACCGCTGGGTAATCAAGGCCCAGGTTCATGCCGGCGGTCGTGGCAAGGCCGGTGGCGTCAAAATTGTTAGTAGTGATAAAGACGCAAGAAATGCAGTTGCCAGCATGCTCGGCCAACGGCTGGTGACTATTCAAACCGATGCCCGGGGTCAACCCATCGAGCAGGTATTAATTGAAGCGCCATGTGAAATTGAACGCGAACTATATTTAGGCGCAGTGATCGACAGAGCACAACAGCGTATTGTGTTCATGGCCTCAACCGAAGGCGGGGTTGAGATCGAAAAAGTGGCGGCGGAAACCCCGGAAAAAATTCTCAAGGTAACCATTAACCCGCTTACCGGCGTCCAGCCTTTCCAGGCCCGGTTATTGGCGGTTGGTCTGGATTTGAATGGCGACCAGGTTAAACAGCTCGGTTTTTTGTTGAATCGTTTAGCAACATTATTCCTGGAAAAAGACCTCAGCCTGCTGGAAGTTAACCCGTTGGTGATTACCAGCACGGGTGATTTGTTGTGTCTCGATGCCAAGATTAATATTGACGACAACGCCCTGTATCGCCATAAAGATTTGCAAGCCATGCGTGACGTTACCCAGGAAGACCCCCGGGAGGTAGAAGCCGGGGAATGGGATCTGAGTTATGTCGCCCTCGAGGGCAATATTGGCTGCATGGTCAATGGCGCCGGCCTGGCCATGGCGACCATGGATTTAATCAAATTACACGGCGGTAACCCGGCTAATTTTCTTGATGTTGGTGGTACCGCCGATAAAGAACGGGTCGCCGAAGCGTTTAAAATTATTTTATCTGATGAAAACGTTAACGCCGTGTTAGTGAATATTTTTGGTGGCATTGTTCGTTGCGACATGATTGCCGAAGGCATTGTTGGTGCCGTTGCCGAAGTCGGTATAAAAGTGCCGGTGGTGGTGCGCTTGGAAGGCAACCATGCCGATGAGGGTTTGGCGATCCTGGATAAGAGTGGTCTAAAACTGACCACGGCCAAGGGCCTGGACCAGGCCGCCCAGGATGTCGTGGCAGCAGCCGGGGTCATAACCAAGTGAGCCTGGCCATAGTGAGTATGACGCAATGGGTATGATGGCATGAGTATTTTGGTGGATAAAAACACGCGCCTGATATGCCAGGGTTTTACCGGCAGGCAAGGCACGTTTCATTCCCAACAAGCAATTGCTTACGGCACGAATATGGTCGGCGGTGTTACCCCCGGCAAGGGCGGTAATAGCCACCTGGACTTACCCGTTTTCGATACCGTGCAGCAGGCCGTAAATGAAACCCAGGCCAATGCCACTGTTATATACGTGCCCGCCCCTTTTTGTAAAGACGCCATCCTGGAAGCCGCCGATGCGGGCATAAAATTAATTGTTTGTATTACCGAAGGTGTGCCGACCCTGGACATGTTACAAGCGCGACTGGTAGTCAAGGAAAACGGTGCCCGCCTTATTGGCCCCAATTGCCCGGGAATTATTACGCCGGGCCAGTGCAAGATTGGCATCATGCCTGGCGAGATTCACCAGGCCGGCAAGGTAGGCGTGGTCTCCCGTTCCGGCACTCTCACCTATGAAGCCGTCAAACAAACCACCGATATTGGTTTTGGTCAGAGTACTTGTATCGGCATTGGCGGTGACCCCATTCCCGGTATGAATTTTATTGATTGTCTGGAACTCTTCGAAAAAGATGACCAGACGGAAGCCATTTTAATGGTCGGCGAGATTGGCGGTAGTGCCGAGGAAGCCGCAGCAGAATTTATCCAGAGCGAAGTCAGCAAACCGGTGGTGGCGTATATAGCCGGTGTCACCGCACCCAAGGGCAAACGCATGGGTCATGCCGGTGCCATTATTGCCGGCGGCAAAGGCACGGCGGCAGAAAAATTCGCCGCCCTGGAAAAAGCCGGTGTCACCACCACCCATTCACCGGCCGAAATGGGATCGACTATGAAAAAACTGGTGGGTGGATAGCCTTAATTTTAATTGTAATAACCCGGCTTTTTTACATAAAAAATTCGAAAAATAAAAGCCCGTAGGTTGGGGTGAATGTTTTCTATGAAGCCCAACAAAATGCGATCGGGTTTAATGCAAAATAACTAAAAATGGTTCAGCAAAAAAACGATTTATATTCGGAAAATTAATATGTTCGATGTTGAAGAGAGGAACCTATTTTGAACGTTTGGTGGTTGCATCGCGGTTTGGTGTGTTGGGGTTCGCAGAAAACGCTTACCCCAACCTACGAGATTTAACAGCCCAGAACTCTAAATGAAAAAAAAGGGCAGCAAATGCTGCCCCTCTTCCTACTTACATTTCTTAGTTACTTTTTCTTTTTGAACGGTTTCAAAGGTTTGACTTTAAGTTCGTCAGCGGTAGCATTAATGAAACCGTATGATGCATAGATTTTTTGGGCATCACTGGTGGCAAGATAGGCCAGGTATTTATCGGCATTGGCCTGGTTGCGACCTTTGACTAATCTGCCAATGGCATAACCCACTTTATCTTGCTTGTTATAAGGCGCGGGAATCGATACGCCTTCGACACCACGACCCGAGGCCACGGCATATTCTACTTCGGTAGCCCAGACAATGCCGACATCGGACTCACCGTTTTCTAACCGATACGGGGTTTCCCGGTGATGACGGGAAGTAAACCAGACCTTGCCCGGTATCGCCCAGCAACTCTTACATTTTTTACCCGCAGTTACCTTCTGGTAGAGGCCCAGATCCTTGAGCATTTCCGAGCCATAAAACTTGAAAATACCCTCGGTCAGGGGATTGGGGTGCGACTGAACGAGATCATCCCGCGCCAGGTCCCTGACGCCTTTAATTTTCTTGGGATTGCCTTTCGCCACCATGAGCTCAAGTTTGTTATGGGCGTAAATTATGTAGACATCCATAATGTTCTTGGACTTGAGTTTTTTGAGATGGTTAATATTGACACTGGCAAAAACGTCCGGATTATTTGCAATTTTCTGACCATCAATCTTGCCCTGTTTCAGGAGCTGTTTTTTGAAAATTTGACCGGGCGGGATGGTCTCGACAAATATTTTCTTGATGCCTGGATTTTTTTTCTGAAAATCCTGAATCAGTTTCTCCATGACCATAAACTGGTTACCGGCCAGGTACATCACCAGGTCGGCCTTGTAGGAATCACTGATTTTCCCGTACTCGATTTTACCGCCGGTTGAAAATGTCCGGTAATCCTTGTTGTGGCCTGCTTCCTTTTTTGCCAATAATGGGCCAGTCACCAGGCCCAAGAACACAGCGGTAGCCACTGCTACAGTCGTGAGTTTAATTCTCATTATTATTTCCTCCAGGTTATTTATTATTTAAAGTGTGGGCAGCGTACATGTACGTTCGCTAAAAACCCACTGTTACATCATCGATATTGAATTAATACTTTCATTAATACTTTTCGGTCAGAATTTGCTATTTACAGTCATTACTTCAGCCAGACCATACAACTATTCCTGAGGCGGCTTTTTGGCTTATCCGTTTTAAAAGCATGAGAAAGCTCACTTTTTTGCAATTTTCTACTGAAGATAAAGGTAAAAGGTATGTGCTAGGCACAGGTCAAGCGTACCCTGTAATTTAGGGCGAATTTGCAAAATCCGCAGGTTTTTAACGGGTTAATTTAGTTTTTTCAAAAAAACAGCGAAATTCAAAGTTTTCCTGTCCGATAGACGGGCTAAAGGGGCTATTTGTCCGATGAAACATCAGGTAATCACTGACTGGTAATATATAGTTAAGTATTAGCATCTCATTCTATGGATATGGAGTCCCGGTTATGGATCGATCTGCCAAACAATTAATTAATTTCTTGCTCATAACCGGGCTGGTTTTGTTCACCCCTGTCCAGGCCGCGGACACGAAATCTCCCGTCTTGCCTTTAGTTCAGACCAGCTCAGAAACAAGTGTCACCAACCGGATTATTGTTCGTTATCGTCAGCAGTACAGGGCAGCCGTTAACAATAACAGCGGCAGTCAGTTGCCAAGTTTAAGTTCCCTGGCGGGTGTCTCGCTAAAAATGCTACGGCCCATGTCCGGTGGTGCCCATGTTATTTCACTGCCAGGTTTTCTCAGTCTGGCTGAAGTCCGGCAAATAGCAGACCGGTTGGCGAATGACCCGACAGTCGAATATGCCGAGCCTGATCAGTTAATGCGGCATTTTTTCACGCCCAACGATCCTGGATATACAAGTAACCAATGGCACTATAAGGATGTAAGTACCGAGCCTGCTGCGGCCAACTTACCCCTGGCCTGGGACGTTACCTCTGGTGTTCCTGCAATTATTGTGGCCGTACTTGATACGGGCATTACCGAACACGCGGATATCGATAGCAATATTTCTGATGGCAGTGGTCGTGTGGTGGCTGGTTATGATTTTATTACCACTGATGAAGAGGGTGCGCTCATTTCTTCTTTCCGGGCCAATGACGGCGACGGCCGTGATAACGATGCCCGTGATCCCGGTGACTGGATTACTGATTTTGAAAATTTAGGTTTTGATAGTGGCGGAGTTTTAGCTGGTTGCCGTATTGATAACAGTAGCTGGCATGGTACCCACGTGGCCGGCACCATTGGCGCACAAACAAACAATACCTTAGGTGTAGCCGGGGTAGCCGGTGGCGGTACCGGCACCGGCGGTGTGAAAATCATGCCCGTGCGCGTCCTGGGTAAGTGCGGTGGTTATGTCTCTGACATAGTAGACGGTATGCGCTGGGCGGCCGGGATATTGGTGCGGCCCGCTGGTCGAACTGTTACCGATTTCCCAAATAACCCGGTTAACCCTGCCCGGGTGATTAATATGAGCCTCGGTGGCGGTGGCAGTTGCGGGCCAACTTTTCAAATGGCAGTAGACGATGTAACTGCTGCAGGTACTTTGGTTGTGGTCGCAGCGGGCAACGAGTCTGTGAATGCAGCCAATGCCTCTCCTGCGAGTTGCGATGACGTGGTCACGGTTGCCGCCTTGTCTCGGGATGGTGCCCGGGCCAGTTATAGCAACTTTGGCAACACCGTTGAGCTTGCAGCGCCAGGTGGTGATGGGCCAGCGTTCAGTGATTATATTTATTCAACCTATAATTCCGGTACTACCACGCCTGTAGCCGATGCTTATGCGTGGCTGGGCGGTACCAGTATGGCGACACCCCATGTGGCCGGGGTAGCGGCACTGGTGTTGTCAGTAGACCCCACATTGACACCGGCCGAGGTTTCGACGATTTTACAAACATCTGCCCGGCCATTTATTACCGGCACTGGCCGGGATTGTACCAGCGCCAATTGTGGTGCTGGGATGCTGGACGCAAACGCAGCCGTGACTTTGGCGATGGGGGTGGCGACATTACAAGCGAATACAGCCGTCTTGTCTTTTCCAGGCACAGCTCTGAATACTACCGCTACAGCAAAAACCGTTACCTTGACTAACACCAGTGTCGCAGCTGCCATCAATATCGATACAGTCATTGATAACATGGACATTTCTGGTGCCAGTGCCCTGGAGTTTGCAGTCAGTGCTGAAACATGCCCAACAACACCACTGACTGTCGGTATGTCATGCACCATTGATATCACCTTTTCGCCGGTCACGACCAGTGGTGTCCGTAATGCTACGTTGACCATTACCAGTGATGCCATTAATCAACCCAATGTCGTCTCCTTGAATGGCATTGGTGGGCCGACGGTGACCGTGGTCGCAACAGATGCCATGGCGGCGGAATTCCCATTAGATACGGGTACTTACACCATAACCAGTGATCAACCGGCACCGGCTGGTGGCTTGCTTGTGACATACTCCGCCAGTGGTAGTGCCACATCCGGTACTGATTATATTGCCCTACCTGGTACTGCTACCATACCAGCCACAATGACAACGACGACTGTGACATTAACGCCCATAAATGATGCGGATGTAGTCCTGCCCGAAACTGCTACCCTGAATTTATCTGCCAGCGCTAATTACACCGTGGGCGCCAACAGCGCTGCCACGGTAAGCATTACCAGCGATGAAAACCTGCCGCCCATTGCCAGGGCGGGACCAGACAGGGCCGTTGTTTTCGGGCAAACGGTGACACTTAATGGCAGTACCAGCACCGACCCTCAAGGGGCGATCGCCAATTATGCCTGGCTGGAAACCACAGCGACAGGCACGGTACTGGATTTGACCGACCCGGCACGGCCAACGTTTACCGCGCCCTCAACACCCGCCACGATTACTTTTCAATTGACAGTGACTGACGATGACCTGACGACGCCGTTGCTCGATACAGATACCGTCACCATTACGGTGGTCACACCTGGTGCGCCCGGCGGTAGTGGCGGTAGTGGCGGAGGCGGTGGGTGCTTCATTGCCACCGCGGCTTATGGCACAGCACTGGCAGTAGATATCAATTTTTTACGCTATTTCCGGGATCATTACTTGCTGACTAATGGGCCGGGCAGGCGTTTTGTTGAATTATATTATGAGTACAGCCCACCGGCGGCGGTATGGCTGCGAAGTCAGGATGGGTTACGGGCTGCGGTTCGGGTCAGCCTGGCGCCATTGGTTGGCTTGAGTCGTTGGCTCAAGCAAAGTTTTGCAGCAGACGCTCATGATACTGAAAACTAATTAGATCGATATAGAAATTTCCAGGTAAATTTTTCCAGACCCGCAATTATTCCCAAAATTAGCCAGGGTGAGCCTTTTTGTGTCTAAAATTGTTACAAATATTGGGTTTAATTTGGCAGCTGGGCATAAAATTGTGTCGGTTATGTGCAACATAGATCGTTATCTACATGATTTTTATAGCAAAAAACCTGGTATGACATTTCTTGCGAAGTTGGCATTTTCCATGCATTAGCTTTGACGTGCGCTAGTATATTAGCAAACGATTAAGGTATAATTCTCACCGAATTTTGGGTCCCACCCGGCAGGGTGCGGGAAGTTTTTTGATTTTAATGAACCAACAGGATTTTAATTATGAGCAACAGCAACATGAGTGACGACAGCGTCACATCCAACATGACCTATATGTTTGTCGCCATGGCAGTAATGGCTGGCATAATTTACGTACTGGCCAACACTATTGGTGGTGAACCTGAAAAGACCGCCGACAACAAATCTACCAATGTCGCAGAGCGTATCGCCCCTGTTGGCAAAGTAAGCATTGCCGGTGCCGTGTTGAACGCAGTGATACCTACTGCTAATGCCGCGGCTAATGGTAAATCAGTTTATGAATCTGGCTGTAGTGCTTGTCATGCGACAGGTGTAGCCGGTTCACCAAAAGTAGGTGATAAAGCAGCCTGGAAAGCGCGTATTGCTGCTGGTAACAAGACACTTTATAAGAATGCTATTAGTGGCTTCCAGGGCAAAAAAGGCGTCATGCCTGCCAAGGGTGGTTTCTCGAACCTGAGTGATGCCGAGGTAAAAGCCGCTGTGGATTACATGGTAAAAAGCTCCAAGTAGTGCTCAATAAAAGTAGCTAATATTTTTAAAAAGGCCCCGGTTTCCGGGGTCTTTTTTTATGTTGCCCATAAATATACTTTCGACAATGCAGTATTAGTCCTCTGCCCGCCTAAAATAGCGGTCTATGCCTTAAAATAATGATCTATGCTCTAAAATAGCGGCCTATCTAGGGTTCGGTACTGAATCGCTTCGGCAATATGGTTGCTCGCCAGATTATCTTCAGCGGCCAGGTCGGCAATAGTGCGGGCTACTTTTATAATGCGATGAAAGGCCCGGGCACTTAAGCCCAGCCGATTTATTGATGCCTCCAGTAGCGACCGGCTTTCTTTATCCAGTTTACAAAATTCGTCAAGGTCGCGATTGCTTAACAGGGCATTGGCCTTGCCATGGCGAGCCAGTTGCCGACAGCGGGCAGCATTGACCCGGGATTGTATGGACGCAGAAGAGAATTCCAGATCCTGTCTGCTTTTTTTGTCCAACAGTATTTCATTGGGAACCGGCGCTACTTCAATATGTAAATCAATGCGAGGGCCAGAGAGCCGGGCGCGATAGCGCAGTACCTGGTCCGGGGTACAACGGCAACGGCCGGATTGATCATTAAAGTAACCACAGGGACAAGGATTCATGGCGGCCAATAATTGAAAACGTGCCGGGAATTCTGCCTGGCGGGCTGCCCGGGAGATGGTGATGGAGCCGGACTCCAGTGGCTCTCGTAATACTTCCAGTACCCGTCGATCAAATTCCGGTAACTCATCGAGAAATAACACGCCGTGATGGGCCAGTGAGATTTCCCCCGGTCTTGGGTGGCTGCCACCACCAACCAGGGCAACTCCTGAAGCGGTGTGATGGGGTGAGCGAAACGGGCGGGCACGCCAGTTTTTGACGTCAAAACCTTTTTCGCTAACCGATTGAATAGCGGCACTCTCCAGGGCCTCGGCATCGGTCATCATCGGTAGAATACCCGGTAAACGACTGGCCAGCATGGTCTTGCCGGCGCCTGGCGGGCCGATCATGAGCAGACTGTGGCCGCCGGCAGCGGCAATAGTCAGCACTCGCTTGGCTTGCTGCTGGCCTTTTACCTCTGAAAAATCTGGCCCGTTGCTGGCCGCTGGCGGCGGCTCGGCTTGATGGATTGGCAGGGTCGATTCCCCCAACAAGTGGGCCGTCACTTCCAGTAAATGGTCGGCACCGATGCTTTGGCTGTCTACCACTAGCGCTGCTTCGTTGGTATTACTCGTGGGCAGTATCAATTGTCGCTTGCTCTTTTTTGCTTGTAAGGCCGCTGTTAGGGCGCCTTTGATTGGCCTTAAGGCACCGGTCAGGGCCAGCTCTCCCAGGAACTCGTGGTTGGCGATAGCTTGTCCGGGTATTTGGTCACTGGCACCGAGAATGCCAATGGCAATAGGCAAATCAAAACGACCGCCCTCCTTGGGTAAATCCGCCGGTGCCAGGTTGATGGTGATGCGGCGGGCCGGGAATTCAAAGCCGGCGGTTAGTAAGGCGCTGCGTACCCGGTCCTTGGATTCGCGGACTGCGGCTTCCGGCAGGCCAACAATAGACAGGCCCGGCAGGCCATTGGCCAGGTGGACTTCAACGGTAACAAGTGGTGCATCCACGCCTGACATGGCGCGGCTGTAGACAACAGCAAGTGACATAAAACCCCCTTCCCTGGTGGTTGTGATTAATACTAAAAAGATCAATTGTCATCTCGACCGCAGTGGACGACTCCATGGATGGAGGAGCTAGAGCAACGCATGGAGCAGTTGCCGAGAGATCTCAACCCACAGAATTTCAATCGTATCAGGAAGTGACAAGATTCCTCCGCTTCGGTCGGAATGACAAGCATATATTGATCAGAGCTACCCTAAATGACTGATATTAAAAAAATTTATAAACTATCCTGGTTTTAAGTTTTTTTAGTGATTTAGCCTTTGTTCCAGATCCCTGGTTAATTTTTCCAGCTCTCGCAGCTTTTCCTGGGTGCGCGCCAACAGCGCCGACTGGATTTCAAATTCTTCTCGCGTGACCAGGCCCAGGTCGGTCAGGTGTGCTTTTAACACGGCCTGCATGTTATCACGAATGTCATTGGTCAGGCCGGGTGGCAATACCCCGGTCAAGGCCTTCATTAATTGATCCAGTATAGCGGCATTGTTCATAACCCGATTATCAAAGACTAGAGACCATTTATCCAGTCAATTTATTATTGCCAGGGTTTAAGCCTTTGATTGCCAAACATTAGACCGTACAATCCAGCGCAACCCGGGTATTAATTTGAATTTTTTGGAGGAATGGTGTGAGGCGAAATATTATTTGTGGCTTAGTGCTGGGTTCCAGCTTAACAATCATGTCAACCATGAGCCAGGCTGCTGACAGTATTGATGCCTATGCCGGTGTGGTCACTGACTACATTTTTCGTGGCGTTTCTCTGACAGAAAACAGGCCAGCGATTCAAGCCGGGGCCGAATATCGTCATTCACTTGGTATGTATACCGGGGTGTTTCTCTCGAATGTGAATACAGACCCTTATCAAAGACCGGGCAAAGATGGTTCGCGCGCGGAATTTGATATTTATGCCGGGTATGGCCAGGAGTATGAAACACTGGGTTTTGGTTGGGATGCAGGCCTGATTGCTTACCGGTTTAACCAGCGCCAGGATAATTTTGATGAGGCCTATGTTAGCGCCAGTTTTGATCCCTGGAAAGATCATCTGACAGTGGTGGCCAAGGTTTCGTATGACTGGAGTAACAGAGACCTGGTTGCCGAGGCCAAGGGCGTGCTTGATGTAGGTAAGGGTTTTGATGTTTATTTAACCCCGGGTTATGTCAGTCTAGATGATAAAGCAGCAGAGGATTATGCCTTTGTTACCCTGGGTACCAGTACCAGTTTTGAAATAAAAAAAGTTATTGAAACGCTGGATGTTTCTATTAACTACACCACCACCGATAAAGATGAGCGACCCGATGATAATCGTAACCTGGTACGGGATAGCTGGTGGTTATCGTTAGTGGCCCATTTCTAGTATTTTCATTGAACTTAACCATTCTATTTTCACAGCTCCCTGCCAGGCCAAATCCAATCTCAGGCCAGGCACGGTTCAAGGTTCTGCGCCATAAACTAAACTTAATATCGATTGGACCTTTTGGGAATCAAGTTAATGCAATCGTGACCCTACTGGACATGAAGAGAACCCATGTCGTAGGTTGGTGCTGAGGCACGAACCTACAAAAATATACGATATGTCAGCAGCATATTTGCACGCTCCGTTGTTGAGCTTCATGTTTCACCCCAACCAACAAATGTACGGCATTTTCGGAATCCCTTGTTCGGTTATGTGGAGGGGAAGTGTGTTAGACAATGCTCCTGATTTACCTATCTCGGTCCCATTCAGAGGGCCCGCATCAGAAATTAAGATGTTTTTTAGCTGCACTATTTCAGTGCAGCCACCCAAATTATTTTCCCTATAATGGTGCAATGTTGTGATAGTAATAACGATTATTTACGGTAACTTATTGTTATATATACCTATTATTAGCTGGCATGGGATATGCTAACTGTAGCCCATGGGCCCAGGTAGTGGGCTGTTAAACACAGGGTCGTGTCTTTTTTAATCTACATAAATATAAACAATTCAGGAGTGAGTAATGAAAAATAAAGCAATAAAAATGGCCTGCCTGGCCGGTGCTTTGATGGCCACAGGCATAGCAAGTCAAATAGCATCAGCAGGCGTTATCGCCAATGCGGCCGCAACCAGTAACTACGTTTGGCGTGGTGTCACCCAAACCGCTAACACAGCGGCTATCTCTGGTGGTGTTGATTACAATGCACCATTTGGTATTTATGTTGGTGCATGGGTCTCCAATACTGCTTTTGGTTCCCAGGAGCTGGATATTTATGCCGGTTGGGCAAAAGATTTTGGCCCCGTTGGTATTGATGTCGGCGCTATTTCTTATAGTTATCCACAGTTTCACGGTGTTGATGATCCAACAACCAACAATGACGAGGCTGACACGAATTGGCTGGAAGCTTATGCAGGGGTTAGTGCAACTGCCGGTCCGGTAGATATCTCTGGCAAGTTCAATTACACCCAAAACGTTTTTGGTACCAAAGAGTCGGCCATGTATCTAGAAGCCGCAGCTGAAATGGCTTTACCTGGCGTTAAAGGTGCAACCGTAGGCGCCCATGTTGGCACTTATATTTTTGATGTGGACGCATCTGATGGGGCAAAGGCGACATTTAACTCGGCCAGGGAAACCAGTTCCGGTTATGACGATTATGTTGATATGAATATCAGCCTGAGTTATGAAGAATGGTCATTTGTTATCAGTGATACCACCCTTGAAAACAGCGCAAAGATAAAGGCCAGTGGCACTAACTTTGACCTGGATGATCGCATCAAGCTTTACGTTACCTATGCCAAAGACTTCACACTGCTTAAGTAACTCAAAGCACCTATCGTGCTTAATATAAACAGGTAAACAGGAGAAAGATTGATGAAACTAGTCACAGCAATCATCAAACCTTTCAAACTCGATGACGTACGTGATGCCTTGTCAGAAGTTGGCGTTCAAGGTATCACCGTTACCGAAGTGAAAGGCTTTGGCAGACAAAAAGGACACACTGAACTCTACCGCGGTGCTGAATACGTGGTTGATTTTTTGCCTAAAGTGAAACTGGAAATCGCTATTGATAGCGCCCAACTTGATCAGGTTATTGAGGCCATTGTCAAAGCAGCCAAGACCGACAAGATCGGTGACGGTAAGATTTTTGTGTCTGATATTGAACAGGTTGTCCGCATCCGTACCGGTGAATCCGGTAAAGATGCGCTTTAGCCCAGGGGAAATAATCATGATTATTACAAATTTATTTAAAAAGCTTGCAAGCTTGGCAGTGGCGGGATTTGTTATCTTACCCGGCCTGGTCCTGGCTGAAGAAGCGCCTGTCTTGAATAGTGGTGATACTGCGTGGATGTTAACAGCGACCGCATTGGTCCTGTTTATGACCATCCCCGGTTTGTCATTATTCTATGCAGGTATGGTTCGCTCCAAGAATGTGCTCTCGATATTGATGCAGTGTTTTGCCATTGCCTCGGTAATGACCATCCTGTGGGTGGTTTTTGGTTATAGCATTGCTTTTGGTGGTGAAGGTGCTTTCTGGGGCGGTCTCGACAAGCTGTTTCTCAAGGGTGTAACTGTTGATTCCCTGAGTGGCACTATCCCGGAAACCGTGTTTATGACCTTCCAGATGACCTTTGCCATTATCAC
>QIGL01000079.1 GCA_003228915.1 Acidiferrobacteraceae bacterium | reverse complement strand
GATGCCGGCAAAGGTATCAACACCTGGTTACGTTTTGCTTTGGTGGGTTTAGAGATATCTTCGCCGGCAGCCATAGCGGCGGCAATGGCTTCAGCAAGACAGTCCGGGGCCTCTTGCAGTGCTTCAGACATATCTGCCCCATCCGTTACGGCACCGTGGACATCTGGAAAAGTCACCAGTACACGTCCACTTTCATCTTTTTTGATAGTAGCGGGATAAATAAACTCAAACATGGTTCGCCTCATATTTCATCTTTTTCAATGCCCAGATCTTTCAACATGCTGTTCAGTAGCCCCACACCCAATTCTTTTTTCCTGTCCTTGATGGTGGTGCGTTTGCCCCCAAAATACAGGGTTGCATGACTGCCTTTACCGTGGTGTTTTTCAATCCGCACATCAACACCTTTTTGTTTTGCCAGCTTCCTTAGCTTTTTAAGCAGTTCGCTTCCATTCATAGTGTTAGTATCGGACATTATTGTCCGAATATCAAGTGTGTGGGTCTCCCTATTTCCCCGGCATTAACCGGCCATTCAATCTACTGGCCTGTCAATTCAAGAATATGGCTCAGCCCGCTTACTTTTGTAAGATTCAATAATTGCCCCGGGACATTGACAAAATTAATTTTCTTTTTTGCAACTTTTGCGAGCCGGCACCACTCCAGCAACAGGGCCAGACCTGCGCTGTCGGCATGGGCAACACCCGCCAGGTCAAAATTAATTTCTACGTCAACTGCTCTAAATTTCTCACTTGACTGGCTCAACAAACAAGGAACGGTTGCAAAATTCATTTTTCCAACCACTTCATGCCGGTTTTGATTCGCTGAATTTATGCTGGCTGTTTCCATGTCTGTTTTTTCCTGATCTATTTTGGTTCTTTTTTAGATTTAGTTTGGCCAGGATCTTGCTCAATCATTTTAATCACGCTCTCGAGGCCCTGTTTTTTTACTTTTTCACGGTACACACTGCGGTAATTGTTGATTAAACTGATGCCTTCAATCGAAACGTCAAATACCTTCCAGGTATTATTTTTATTAAAAAAGCTGTAGTTAAGCTGGACATCCGGTGCACCGGATTTAGAAACGACTTTTGTTTTTACAACCACTTTCTTGTCAGTGGGCTTGGCCCGGAACGGCAAGTAAACTATTTTTTCATTTGTGTATCTCAGTATTGCCGTGGCATAGGTGCGTATCAATAAATCACGAAATGCATGGGTAAAACGTTCACGTTGATCGCTGTTAGCCGTGCGCCAGTTTCTACCCAGTACCAGTTTCGACATGGTATTAAAATCAAAGTAAGGCACAATTTGCTTGTGTACCATTTTGTACAAAGCGGCAGTGTCCTTTTTATAAATACTGTGATTTTTCCGTAGAATGCCCAGTATTTCTTCGGTCGCATTTTTGACAATTACGTCCGGCATTTCGCTCGCATTTGCCTGGCCGTGATTCAAAGCAAGCACGGTCAACACAAGCAACAGACTAAAAAACTTTTTCATGGAAACTGACTCCTTCATAATACTCATAAGACTCATATACGTTTAACATTCGCAACCAGTTTTTATTTTGGTGTGGCTTCTGCCTGGCTGAAGAGAAACTGGCTGATTATTTTTTCCAGGATAAAGGCAGATTGCGTCAAGGTGAGCTCATCGCCATTCACCAGGGATTCATCGTCACCTCCCGGCTCCAGCGAAATGTACTGCTCACCTAAAAGACCGGCAGTTAAAATAGTGGCTGATGTATCTTTCGGAAGATTATTATATTTACTGCCAATATCCAGGGTCGTCACGGCATAAAAGTTATCGTCAATCCGGATATTCGAGACCCTGCCCACAAGCACGCCACCAATCGTAATCGGTGCCTTCACCTTAAGCTGGCCAATATTATCGAACCTGGCAGTCACGCTGTAAGAATTTTCTAGTCCGGCGCCACTTAAATTACCCACTTTTAGTGCCAGCCATGAGAGCGCGACTATGCCTGCCAGCACAAACACACCGACGACTAACTCGAGAGATTTATTACCTGCCATATCAATTTCTCCGGTAACTATTTTTTGATAAAAAAATTATTAAGCCTTAAATCTTAAGGAAGCTCTGATCAATTGTCATCTCGACCGCTGTTCCAGACAATCCTATTGCATTCCCGCCTTCCATGGCGGTCAGATGGAGGAGCTAGAGCAACGCATGGAGCAGTTGCCGAGAGATCTCATACCACGGAACTTCAGTCGTATCAGGAAGTGACAAGATTCCTCCACTTCGGTCGGAATGACAAATATATGTCGGATTGGCAAACATGTCGGAATGGCAAACATATATTAATCAGAACTTTCTTAAATCCATTATTCTAAATCTCACCGAACATCAGGGAGGTCAGTATGAAATCAAGCCCCAGGATTGCCAAAGATGAATTGACAACTGTGCGGGTGGTCGCCCGGCTCACGCCTTCTGATGTCGGCACGCAATCATAACCTTCAAAAACTGCGATCCAGGTAACAATAAAACCAAACACCAGGCTCTTGATGAATCCATTGAGAATATCATCATAAAAATCTACACCGCCCTGCATACGTGACCAGAACAAACCTTCGTCAACGCCTATTAAACCAACACCAACAATATGCCCGCCCCAGACACCCAGGGCAGTAAATATTGCCGCCAGTAATGGCATGGAAATAAGGCCGGCCAAAAAACGCGGCGCAATAACCCGCTCCAGAGGATTGACGGCCATCATTTCCATGCCTGCCAATTGCTCTGTCGCCTTCATTAAACCAATTTCAGCGGTTAAGGCTGAGCCAGCGCGGCCGGCAAATAACAAGGCCGCGACCACCGGGCCAAGCTCTCTTGTCAACGACAAGGCCACCAATAAACCTAGTGATGATTCGGCACCAAAATCCGACAAGGTATAATAGCCCTGCAGACCTAGCACCATGCCCACAAACAGGCCCGACACCATAATAATCAAAAGCGTTAACACGCCAACTGAATATATTTGGTGGTAAACGAGCCTGAAACGAACCAGTGACTGGCCAACATGGGTCAGTGTTTCAAATAAAAACTGGCTACCGCGTCCCAGACGGGTAATACGGGCAATACCCCACTCGCCCAGGCTCAAGAGAAACTTTATTAAAAATTTCACTGATCGACTCCCATTAAATCAGTCCGATAATCATCGGCTGGATAATGGAACGCTACCGGACCATCGGGCAGGCCGTCCATAAACTGGCGCACCTCATCGGAACTGGAATTTTTCATTTCTTCAGCGCTGCCATGGGCAATCACTCTGCCCTCGCCAATGAGATACATGTAGTCAGCAATGGTCACGGCCTCATCAACATCATGAGTAACAATAATCGAGGTAATGCCAAGGGCATGATTGAGCTCTTTAATCAGTTTCACGGTGATGCCCATTGAAATGGGATCAAGACCGGCAAAGGGTTCATCGTACATAATCATCATCGGATCAAGGACAATGGCGCGGGCCAGGGCAACACGTCGTGCCATACCACCGGAAAGCTCCGATGGCATTAACTCCCTGGCACCACGCAATCCAACCATTTGCAGTTTCAACAAGACCAGGTGATGAATTAAACTTTCAGAGAGTTTGGTATGTTCGCGCACGGGGAATGCGACATTTTCAAAAACATTTAGATCCGTTAACAAGGCGCCAGATTGAAATAACAAACCCATGCGTTTACGTAGTGCATAAAGCTCACGGGTAGACAAATCAGGTACCGATAAACCATCGACAATTACTTTGCCTGATGCCGGTTTAAGTCGCCCGCCAATTAAATTTAACAAGGTGGTTTTTCCGGTGCCGCTACCGCCCAGAATAGCGGTCACCTTGGCTCTCGGAATATCCAGGCTCATGCCATTAAAAATTTTCCGGTTGCCCCGACTGAAAGAAACATCGACAAGCTGAACCAGCGCATTGTCCGTCAAGGAATAAGCCTGGTTGTCACTTTTATTGCCTGAATTACCCAAGTCAGTCATTTTTTATTATGATTCCAGTTGTCTGGTAAACATTTGTCTGGTAAACATGAAATTGATTGGCAGTTTTATCATGATTGTTTTTTGTGGCGTGTTTTTACCTAGACCGCCATCATCTCAGCTATCATACGCGCTTGTTGGGCCTGAACCAATGCGTTATCCCCCTCAAAAATTAACACCGCCTGGCGATCTTCTCCCATCCATTTGCTTAATTTCTCAATGACAATACGTATCCGTTTAAGGTCATTTTCCTGACACAGTGTCACTAAAAAATCGCCGTGGGGCCCCGGGCTTTCGCAGTCGGCGACCGACCAGCAAACACTGACCATGGTCCCGGATAGTTGTAAATTTTCTACCTGTTTGCCAGTCAGTAATAATGATACTGGTTTAACTTGCGAAAAAATTTCCAGTGCTGCTGGTATAAAGTTTTTTTGCTGAGACTGTTCGGCTGAGGGAGACCACAGGTAAACGGCCATTTGATTGCTCAGGGGCGTGGTAATTTCCTGGAAATGTTTCCAGCTGTCCTGCAATTCCGGGATTGTAGTAATTTCAGAAAACATGGCCGGTAACTCGCAGACCACTTTAAATTCATCGTCAGAATCCTCGATCCAGGTGTTTACATCTTTTGTCGTAACCGATTTCCAAACCGTGCCTGGAATGAGCACTGCGCGGAACTGGTTGCTATAAAAACAAAATCGCCAGTCATCAGGTAAATTATCCGGATAAAATTTCCTCGACCAGGCAGTATTTTGCCAGTCCCGGGTACCGATCAACAAGTCATACATAACCAGTTATCCTTTCATTAAAAATGATTCCGCTTGCTCAAGCGCTTCCTGGTTACCATAAAGAACCAATACGTCACCTGCCGCTAACTTGATATCGGGACTGGGTTGCGGACCGCGAATACCGCCACGTCGAATGGCAGTAACGTGTACATTAAACGCTTCAAGATTCAGGCTGGCCAATGTTTGATTAATACTGGAGGCATTTTCAGGCAAGATCACCGAGTGTAAACGCACCTGGTAAGCCAGTGGATCAGTCGCGTTATCCATATCCTCGCCATGAAAAAATCCACGCAGTAAACGATACCTGTCACTACGGGCAAGTCTTATCTGATTTATGATATCCCGCATTGGCGCACCCAGAACCTGGAGTAGATAACTGCCAATCATAAGGCTGCCTTCCAGGCTTTCTGGTACAACCTCGGTGGCGCCGGCTGTATATAACTTTTCCATATCTGCATCATCAACGGTGCGCACGATAATGGGCAAGTCGGGGCGCAATGCGCGAATATTAGCCAGAATTTTCATAGCAGACGGAACATTCTTAAAACTAATAGTCAGGACACGTGCTTGATCAAGCCCAGCTGCGGCCAGAACATCACGTTGGGTCGCATCACCAAATACCACGTCCTTGCCGGCATCACGGGCATCACGAACCCGGACTGGATCAAGGTCGAGGGCGAGATTTGAGATGCCCTCTTGTTCCATCATCCAGGCAAGATTCTGTCCGCTACGGCCGTAACCGCAAATAATGACATGGCCTTGATGCTGCCCGGACTCAGCTTTGATTGTTTCAAGATTACTGGTACGTTCTTTGATATATCCTGGCACCATGGTCTTTACAAGACGGCCGTTATGCCTGATCAGGAACGGCGCAACAAGCATGCTAATTACGATTGCTGCCAGGACCACCTGCGAAACATCTTTATCCAGTATCTGGTATTTTTGCGCTTCAATCATCAGGGCGAACCCGAACTCACCACCCTGCGCCAGCACCAGTCCCGTTCGCAGGGCAACGCCCGGTTCAAATCCAAAAACCCTGGCAAGCAAGGTTACGATAAAACTTTTAAATACCACCATACCGGCAACAGCCAGTAACAACCATTGCCAGTAAACAACTAGAATATTCAGGTCCAGGAACATGCCGATGCTGACAAAAAACAGGCCCATGAGCATGTCCCGGAAAGGCAATATGTCACCTTCCACCTGGTGCCGGAATTCAGTTTCACCCAGCATCATACCGGCGAAAAATGCGCCCAGTGCCAGGGACAAACCAGCTATGTGGGATAACCCGGAAGCACCCAGGACAACAAACAAAACAGTCATCATGAAGACTTCTCGTGACCTGGTTGCCGCTACCAGGTGAAACAATGGTCGCAACAACCAACGGCCCGCCAACATGATGGCCGCAAGCACAATAATACTCTTGATTAAGGTCAGGCCTAATAAAACCGTTATGCCCTGCTCACCGGCCCCGGCCATGGCAGGAATTAATATCATCAGCGGTACAACAATTAAGTCCTGGAACAATAAAACGCCAAAAGCTGCTCGCCCATGACGGGAATTTTGCTCAAGCTGCTCAGGCAACAGTTTCATCACGAGCGCCGTCGATGACAATGACATGACACCGCCAATCAGGATGGCCGCCTCAAGCTGTAGTCCCAGGAACCACAAGATAGTGGCGAATACCGTGCCGGTAATCAGCACCTGAGCGCCACCCAGGCCAATAACCAGGCGGCGCATGGCCATCAGGCGCGGCATGGAAAATTCCAGGCCAATACTGAATAACAGGAATACCAGGCCGAACTCAGCCAAAAATCGAATCTCTTCGGTATTGGATAACCAGCCGAGACCATAGGGGCCAATCAGAATGCCGGTCACCAAATAGGCCAGAATCTGGGGCAACCTGATGTAATGGAACAATGCCACCATCACGATGGCGACACCCAGTAAAAGCAGGATATGATGAAAGGTATTGAGTTCCATGGGATAAATTACCCTGTCTGATATACTCGCCCAAGACTACCTGAAGCTGGTGAAAAGCACGAATGACTAAAAAAGATTCATACCAAGAATATGCAAATGCAGTATTAAAACTGGAAGCAGAAGCACTGGCTGCGCTTATTCCACGACTCGATGATAATTTTGATCGGGCCTGTCAGATTATAGCCAAGACATCAGGCCGGGTGGTCGTCACGGGCATGGGAAAATCAGGACATATTGGTGGCAAGATTGCCGCGACCCTGGCCAGTACCGGCACGCCCGCTTTTTTTGTCCACCCCGGCGAAGCCAGCCACGGCGACCTCGGCATGATTACACCTGATGATACTGTACTGGCCCTGTCTAACTCTGGTGAAACCAATGAAATCCTGACCATCCTGCCCATTATCAAACGAATGGGGATCAAATTAATTGCCTTTACGGGCCAGGTAAATTCCAGTCTTGGCAAGCAAGCCGATGCGACCATTTACGTCGGCGTCGACAAAGAGGCCTGTCCCCTGAACCTGGCGCCAACATCGAGCACCACTGCGACCATGGCAATGGGAGATGCCCTGGCCGTGGCCTTGCATAAGTCTCATGGCTTCACCGAAGAAGATTTTGCCCGCTCTCATCCTGGCGGCCAGTTAGGTCGGAGATTATTGCTGTATGTAAAAGATATTATGCATGGGGGCGACGAGATTCCCCGTGTGAATGTCGATGCCAGTCTCCGCGCCGCCCTACTTGAAATGACTGGCAAAGGCCTGGGCATGACGGCAGTAACAAACGATGAGGGTGGTTTGGTCGGCATTGTCACTGACGGTGACTTGCGAAGAATTCTTGATAAGGAAATAGATATTCATTCGGCCAAAGTGTCTGAAGTCATGACAAAAAATCCAAAAGTTACTTACCCCGATAAACTTGCAGCCGAAACCGTTCAGCAAATGCAGGCACTAAAAATAAATGGACTGTTTGTCATTGACCCGGATGGCAAAGTTGTAGGTGCGTTAAACATGCATGACCTTCTCCGCGCCGGTATCGTTTGATAATCCCACTGAGAAAATTAACTTATGAGTGAATTATTTTCCCTGCCATTTGATGTTGATGACGACGTTATCGCCCGTGCAAAAAATATTAAACTTGTCATTTTTGACGTTGACGGCGTCTTAACCGATAGCAGTTTGTTTATTGGTGATGACAGACAGGAATATAAAGCTTTTAACTCAAAAGATGGCCATGGCCTGAAAATGTTGATCCAGAGTGGCGTCGAGATCGGGATTATCACGGGCCGCACTTCTAAAGTTGTAGAACACCGTGTTCAGGACCTTGGCATTAAACATGTTTGCCAGGGCTGCCATGATAAACTTCCGGTATACGAAAAAATGATCTCAGAGCTGGGCTTACTGCCCGAAGAAACTGCATTTGTTGGTGATGACGTGGTGGATTTGCCCATCATGCTGAAAGCAGGCCTGTCAATATCAGTCAATGATGGCCACCACCTGGTTAAACATTATTGCCACTGGACGACACCTGCCAACGGCGGCCGGGGAGCTGCCCGGGAGATATGTGAAATGATTATGCACGCCCAGAATAATTATGCCTCTGCAATGGAAAAATACCTGTAACTGACCAACATGCCAGGCAAAAAAAAACTTCGCCACGTGCTTCCCACGTTATTAATCACGCTCACAGGTGCGCTAGGCTGGTGGTTATCAGACCTGTTGTCTGTAAAAGATCTGGGTATTGAAGCAAAAACAGGTCCCACGCCTCTATTTAGCATGAAAAATATGACCGCATCTTTTATTGATGATAATGGCATAAAAAAATATACCCTCATGGCAAAAACCATGAATCGTTACGACGGCAAACGCGGCACCACACTCAAAAACCTGCATCTCATTCAACACAAGCCCGGTCGTGCAGACTTACATACAACAGCCGACAGGGGCTTCCTGTCTGAGGACCAGAAACTTCTTAAAATGCTGGGCAATGTGAAAATTTCAAGTAAAAAGAATATTGACGCCCCGGCAGGAACAATAAGCACTGACACGCTTGAGGTGCGCCTTGATTAAATCACGTTTTACATATCAACGAATGCAAACGATCAGGCCTTTGGTCGCGATACTGCTGGCAAGTACTTTTGCTTTATTGTCCAACCCGGGCCAGGCTGCAGAAAAAATCTGGCATAATACCGATCAACCTGTTTTCTTAAAATCAAAACGCATACTGGTTGATCAAAAAAGTGGCGATATAATTTATCGGGGTAATGTTCGGGTCAAACAAGGTAACCTGGTAATCATGGCTGCCAAAGCTAAAACCTCGAGCAGCGGCAATCAACCGAACCATATTTGGGCCAGCGGCAATCCTGTTGAAATTCATAAAATTAATAATGGCGAACTAGTGGTGCTGACCGCAACCAATGCTCATTACGATTTAAAAACTGGCCTGATAACGTTGTCGGGCAATGTAAAGTTGAAAATGGGCAGTGACACCCTGAACAGTAAAAATCTGATCTACAATGTTAAAACTAATACTATTACCGTTTATACAAAAGATGCGCCACTCTCTGCTTCGTTTAGTCCCGAACGTATTAAAAAGTTGCAGAAATAGAAAATAGTTAACTTATGAGCATTCTCTCAATTAACAAATTGTGCAAATCCTATCGGGGCAGAACAGTCGTAGACAATGTTTCGATCAACATCAAAGGCGGTGACGTAGTTGGCTTGCTCGGACCTAACGGCGCCGGCAAAACAACCTGCTTTTACATGATTGTCGGGCTGATCCAGATGGATAAGGGCAATATCTGCCTGGATGATAACGATATTAGCAAGCTTCCCATGCATCGTCGGGCCAAAATGGGCGTCAGTTACCTGCCCCAGGAACCGTCGGCATTTCGCAGGCTCACTGTCGAACAAAATATCCTGGCAATTCTCGAGACCCGCAAAGACCTCAACAAGCAACAGCGTGAGCAACGTCTTGAAGACTTGCTGCACGATCTGCATATTGAGGAACGCAGGCACACCCTGGCCCAGGCCCTGTCCGGTGGTGAACGGCGACGCACTGAAATTGCCCGGGCATTGGCAACCGAACCCAGATTTATATTACTGGATGAACCGTTTGCCGGGGTCGATCCCGTATCCGTCATTGAAATTCAACAATTAATCAAGCACTTGCAAAGTAAATCCATTGGCGTCCTGATTACAGATCATAATGTCAGGGAAATCCTCAAAATCTGTGATCGCGCCTATATTTTAAGTGATGGTAAAATATTAACCACTGGTAGCGCCGAGGCCGTACTGGCCAACCAGACCGTCAGGGACGTTTATTTGGGTCAGGATTTTCGCCTCTAAATCAGACCTATACACGGAACTTGTTGTATTGTTTCATTATTTATCTTTGTTTCAGTGAGCTACACTTAAAACAAAGCAGGCCAATACGCTTTCAAATAATGAACGTCTTGTACTTAAGCTAAAATGGACCCATTTAAATACCCATGAAGCCATCGCTAGAATTCAAAATTGGTCAACAGCTGACCATTACCCCGCAGCTTCAGCAGGCGATCAGGTTATTACAATTATCTTCACTTGAGTTGGAGCAAGAGATCCAGGAGGCACTGGAAAGCAATCCCATGCTTGAGGAAAGTGATGATCAGTCAAGCCAGGATGGCGCCAAAGCGGAGCAGCCAGACCAGTCTGAGAATGGCTCACCAGAACCCACCGATTTGCACATGGATTCCAGCAGCGGCGATACCGAGAATCCGCCAGACTGGGATAACCAGTATGATGCCACCATCAGCAGTGGCGCTACTCGCACAAACATAGACGGGGATTTCCCCGACCTGGAGGCGCGCAACAGCGCGCCCGAAACCCTGACCGATCATTTGCAGTGGCAGGCACAAATGTCACCATTCTCCGGCCGGGATCGGGTGATCGCAGACAACATCATAGATTCGATTAATGAAGATGGTTACCTGGTCTCACCGCTGGAAGAAATCTGCGCTTCTCTGAATAAGGTCGGCTCAAATAACACGGGTCTTAACAACGACAGCCCGGTCAATAGCGAAGATTTTGATCCATTTGAGCTCGATGAAGTAGAAGCTGTACTGCACTGCATACAGAATTTTGACCCTCTCGGTATCGGCGGCAGAGACCTGGCCGAGACCCTGCAGCTGCAATTACGAGTACTTGATCCAGCTACCCCCTCACTCGAACAGGCTAAAAAACTGGCCACTGCCGCCAATCTTGCACTCCTGGCCAATCGCGACACAGCCAACCTGAAAAAACAGCTTAAATTTGATCAGGATGCCTTACAGCAGGCAATGCTGCTTATCCAGCAGCTTAATCCACGCCCTGGCAGCAGCATTCACTCGACCCAGGCTGCTTATATTTCGCCGGACGTCATAGTGAGAAAAATCAAAGGTCGGTGGCGAGCCGATCTGAATGGAGACCACTCACCCAAGCTGCAAATCAATAGAATGTATGAGAACATGGCACGTGCAGGCAGTACTAAAACAGACAAAAATGACAAAAAATATCTGAACGAACAATTACAACAGGCAAAATGGTTTTTGAAGAGCCTGCATAGCAGAAATGATACCTTGCTGAAAGTTTCAAAAATGATAGTTGACCGACAGCGAGCTTTTTTGGATCATGGGGCTGAGGCAATGAGGCCACTAGTACTGCACGATATTGCCGAAGCAGTTGAAATGCATGAGTCTACAATTTCAAGAGTAACTACTAATAAGTACATGTTAACGCCACGCGGTATTTTTGAGCTAAAATTCTTTTTTTCCAGTCATGTGGGCACGGTCGATGGTGGCACCTGTTCTGCCACTGCAATTCGCTCTTTAATCAAAAAACTGGTGGCCGCAGAGCCTGTCAGCAAGCCTATTAGTGATAATAATATTGCCAAAATCATGGCGGCCCAGGGCATCAATGTTGCCAGAAGAACAATCGCTAAATATCGTGAATCAATGAATATACCACCTTCAAATCAGCGCAAGGCGCTTATTTGAACCAGCCTATAAAGGAGTACCACAAATGCAAATAAACGTCACTGGACAACATGTAGAAATCACCAGCTCACTCAAAGACTACGCCTCGGAAAAAGTTGGCAAACTCGAAAAACATTTTGATCACGTGACCACCACCCATGTTGTTCTCAGGGTAGAAAAAAAACGACAACTGGCTGAAGCCACCGTAAATGCTACTGGCGCAACCATTCATGCCAATGCCGAAGGAGAAGATATGTATGCAGCCATAGATATCCTGGCCGATAAGCTGGATCGTCAAATTATCAAGCACAAGGAAAAGAAAACCAATCATCATCGTTCCCATGGTGCTGACTTGAAAAGAACCGTAGTAGAATAGAAGATTACAAGGTATTAACAAAATGCAATTACAAGAACTCATATCACCGGAACGTATTGAGTTTTCGATGCCGGTAACGAGCAAAAAACGTTTACTTGAACAACTAAGCACATTGATGCACGCCGACGAACCAGGTCTGGATGAATACGCAGCTTTCCAGTCATTGCTCGATAGAGAACGGCTTGGCAGTACCGGAATTGGTCATGGCGTGGCATTACCACACGGCCGTCTGAAAGGCCTGGATAAGGCAATAGGTGCGTTTGCTACCCTAGAAAAAGAAGTCGATTATGATTCAATTGATCACGAGCCAATCAAGATGGTTTTTGCGCTGCTCGTGCCTGAACAAGCGACAGAAGATCATTTGCAATTACTTGCGAGAATAGCAAATGTATTAAATGATGATGCAACACGGGCAAAAATTTTAGGTGCAAATAACAAAGAAGAAATTTACCAGTATCTCACCAACCGGGAAGCAGGTTGAGCGCATCTGACCCCCTTAACCAACCAAAACTTACTGTTCAGGATCTTTACGAGAAACAGAAAGATCAACTTCAGCTAAAATGGCTCGCCGGTAAATCTGGCAAACAAACTCAACTAGAATCTGGTACGGCCAGGCACCCGGGGCTTGCCCTTGTCGGTCACCTTAATCTCATTCACCCCAATCGTGTTCAGGTTTTAGGTGCGACTGAACTCGGCTACCTTGAAACACAAGATGAACGCAGCAGAAAACACTCGCTAACAGAATTATTCGAATCTGATGCTACGGTTTTAATCATTGTTTCTGGTGAATCCTGCCCGCAAGATTTGCTTGCAGGTGCTGAAACCCATAAGACACCGCTTTTTTTAACGAGCCTGCCCAGCCCTGTAGTCATCGAGAATCTCCAGTACTACTTAACACGAGCACTGGCGCCTTTGTTAACTGTCCATGGCGTCTACATGGAAGTACTGGGCACGGGAATATTCATTCGTGGCGAAAGTGGCATTGGCAAAAGTGAGCTGGCACTGGAATTGCTCAGCCGTAATCACAGGCTAATTGCAGATGACGCGGTAGATTTCGTGCGTGTCGGACCAGATATCCTGGTAGGCCAGTGCCCGAAAATTCTGGTAGATTTTATGGAAGTTCGTGGTCTTGGAATTATCAATGTACGCGCCATGTTCGGTGAAACCGCCACCCGCCATAAAAAAAAGCTGCATCTGATTCTCACACTCAAGCAATTAAAAACCGAGCTACCAGATAATATTGATCGACTTCAGGCTAATTTAATGACCAGCAAGTTACTCGAAGTAGACATTCCCGAAATAATCTTATACGTTGCACCTGGAAGAAACCTTGCTGTACTGGTAGAGGCAGCAGCACGTACTTACATGCTTCGGATGAAAGGCATTGATGCTTACCAGGAATTCTCTACCCGCCAACAAAATATGATTAGTCACAATAAAAATGAATCTGATAATTGTTAGTGGATTATCCGGATCTGGTAAATCTATTGCACTACAGGCCCTGGAAGATTTTGGCTTCTACTGCATAGACAACCTCCCTGCCGGCCTGCTTCCACATTTCGTACAACAACTACAGGAGAGTAATCCAGACGAAAGCCAGTTCGCGGCTGTTGGCATTGATGTGCGCAATCGACTTTTCCTGGATGCTTTACCGGCAACACTTAAAGAGCTCAAAGCACTGGGTATTACACATAAAATTATTTTTCTTGAAGCCAATGATAGTATTTTAATAAAGCGGTATAAGGAGACACGAAGAAGGCATCCCATGACGGATCAAAATACTTCCTTGCTGGAAGGAATAGAACTCGAACGAAAATTACTTGAACCGTTGTCTGAAAATGCTGATCTACGTATTGAAACTGCACACACCACACCAAAACAATTAAGATCAAAAATCCGCGATTTCATTGGCTCTGACAATGAAACACCGATTACGCTTTTATTTGAATCATTTGGGTTCAAAAGAGGTACGCCACTTGATGCAGATTTTGTATTTGACGTTCGCTGCCTGCCCAACCCGTACTGGCAGCCGGAACTACGGGAATATTCGGGGCTGGATAAACCTATCATTTCATTCATGGGTGAACATGAGGAAACTGCTGAAATGGCCACTGAAATTCAGAATTTTCTTGAAAAATGGTTGCCCAACTTTATTGAGGAGCCAAGGAGCTATCTTACTATCGCCATTGGCTGTACAGGCGGACAACACCGTTCGGTTTACCTGGCAAAAAAGATCGGTGACTATTTTACCGGGAAAGGCTACAGGACCCAGGTGCGACACAGGGAATTAACATGACCAGGATACTATTGCTGACTTTTCCTGATTTTGGCGCCAATTTAATAAACGCGGCAGCGCACGTGCTGGCCAGGTCGCTGGATGATATCGGCCTGGTACAGATCTTACCCAGCGACAAAACAGAAGATATTTATGAACAGCTCATAGCAAAAATAAATAAGCAAAAAAATACGAACGGCGCGTTAATCCTGTGCGACATATATGGCGCTACCCATTGCAATATTGCCTGTCAAATTATTGAGCAAGGAAAAATTGAAATGGTGTCAGGACTGAATTTACCCATGTTAATTCGAACCATAAACTACATCAATGAGCCCGTAACCAGGTTATCAAAAATAGCAGCAAAAGGCGGGATTGAAAGTATCAAGATAGTGAATAGTAAAAATCAGTGCGATTGCCCAAAATGAACTGTAACGAAATCACGATTCGCAATAAACTTGGTATGCACGCGCGTGCATCTGCAAAATTCGTAACACTCGCCACTACTTATAATAGTAACATCACCCTTACCCGAAACGGGCAACGGGTAAACGGAAAAAGTATTATGGGCATCATGATGCTTGCTGCATCAGCTGGCAGCCTTATTAATATCTGCGCGGAAGGTAAAGACGAAAAAGAGGCCATCGACGCGCTATCTGAACTTGTGGTTTCTGGTTTCGGAGAAAAAGAATAATGCTTGTCCTTCACGGAGCTGGTGTAAGTAGTGGTATTTGTATTGGCACAGCTTACACGCTTCGCAGGAGTCGGCCTGAAATTTCTGAGTATTTATTACCCGACCATCTTGTTAAAAGTGAAATTGAAAGGTTCTCACGCGCCATAAAAGAAGTTCATCTGCAATTAAACAAGGTTCTTGAACGAATTCCGTCCAATGCCCCCAAAGAAACATCCAGTTTTATTGACGCGCACATCCTGATACTGAATGACGGCATGATCTCGAAGGAACCGATAGATCTAATCAGGAACAGAAAATGTAATGCCGAATGGGCGCTGCAACAGCAGGGGAAAATGCTGACTGACATGTTCGGAAAAATAGAAGACCAGTACATAAGGTCAAAATCTACAGATGTAATACAGGTAGTAGATAGAGTTATTCGCAATCTCCTGGGGCAAGACGATACGGACCATGATTCATTAAAAAAAGGTCAGATTATTATAGCGAACGATCTCACCCCGGCCGATACTGTCCTGCTCAAGCACAAAAAGATTCGTGCATTCGTTACAGACCTGGGGGGGCCAATTTCACATACCGCCATACTTGCGCGAAGTCTACAGATTCCGGCAATTGTAGCTGTTCATAACGCTACACGCTTCATCAAAAAAGATGAAGATATAATAATTGATGGCAAGCGTGGTGTAGTCATTCTATCGCCCGATAAAAATATTCTCGCTGAGTATCGCAAGCGAAACAGGCACATCACCCAGCTAAGGATTGAATTAGAAAAATTACAAAAAGCGAGATCTGTTACAAAAGACGGAAAAAAAATCCAGCTCCATACAAATATTGAATTACCGGCAGACGTCAAGGCCACGATCAAAACAAATGCTGCAGGCATAGGTTTATATAGAACAGAATTTTTATTTATGAATCGTCTGGATGCGCCTGACGAAGAAGAACAATTTAAAAATTACGTAAAAGTAGTAAAAGCCATACCAAACCGTCCGGTTACGATCAGGACACTTGACCTGGGTGCAGACAAGCAGGTTGATGGCGGAAAGCTCGGTGGTGATGTGGCTATTAATCCAGCACTGGGATTAAGGGCGCTAAGATTATGCCTTAAATCACCAGAAATTTTCAGGCCCCAGCTCCGGGCTATATTACGTGCTTCAGCATTTGGCAAGGTAAGACTAATGCTGCCTATGATATCCGGAGTTGATGAATTACAACTAGCTCTTGAGTTTGTAGAAGAAACAAAAGCTGAGCTAAAAATACGCGGCATTAAATTTGACAAGAAATTACCTATTGGTGGCATGATTGAAATTCCTTCCGCGGCCATTGCAGCCGATTTATTTGCACCCCATCTTGATTTTATGTCTATTGGAACAAACGATCTTATACAGTACACGTTAGCTATTGACCGGGTAGATGATGCCGTAAATTATTTATACGATCCGTTACATCCTGCAGTGCTGCGCCTGATAGTCAATATTATTGAAGCTGGCAGAGTTGCCAAAATCCCGGTAGCAATGTGCGGGGAAATGGCAGGAGATCTGCGATTTGCCAGGCTGCTGTTAGGTATGGGCTTGACAGAATTCAGCATGCACCCTGCTTCACTGCTTGGTATTAAAAAAATAGTCAAGACCAGTAATATTACATCGCTAAAAAGATTTGCAAAAAAGATTTTAGCGATTAAGGATATTGGTGAACTACACGCGACAATTGATTTGGAAAATGAAAAACAAAATAGGCGAACTGCCTCGAAACGATGATCGCCGGGCAATTAAAAATAGATAGTAAAGAATTTATAAAATCTAGCCCAGGCAGTTTGAGTGATGATACTAAAAGCCAGTAACTTTATTTTTTGGCAAAAACGGACCCATATTCTTCAGGGCCTCAGGTGAATACATGTGCGATGGCCGGGCAATATCAACAATGGCCATCAGGCCATTCTGGTAGCGTAACTTGTTGCTGGAGAAACCTTCAGACTCCCGGGGAAGAAATTTTTCATTGAGCACAGATATCGCAGTAATTTTCTTAATGCGAAATGGGCGCCAGAACGGAGGTGGCCTGCCTGAAGCCGAGTAACCGCGCGTTTGAAATCCATCCACTGTCACCTCACCCCTGTCATTTGTATAGACTGCATGAGGCTCAAGCACACGAATTTCCTTTTGCCCGCGATAACGCACGGCAATGCACTGGCCATTCTTGGTTGCCTTTACAACGAGCTTGAGTATGTTTTGTGCCATTTCAATTAATCAAAACTAAGCTAACTACTTATGTTTGTAAGATACCACTTTAAATATGGCACAATCCCGGACGTTCCTGCATTTATCACTGACAAGTGGTCGATTCTAGCCCCCATACGGTATGTTAGCGCGCTATATTAGCAATAACGTTGCCAGACCTAAAAAGACAAAAAACCCGATAACATCTGTTACCGTCGTCAGGGCTACGCCGCTAGCCAGTGCCGGATCTATCCCCAGGCGCTTTGTAAATAATGGAATTATCACGCCAGACAAGGCCGCGATGACAAGATTAATTGTCATGGCCATCCCTATTACCAGGCCCAGCATGGGATTGCCAAACCATAGCAGGGCTACGACACCAATAACAACAGCCCATATAACACTGTTCATAATTCCAATCAGAAACTCGGAGCGAAGTACTTTCCTGGCGTTGCTTTCATCAATCGTGCCCAGGGCAATACCACGTATTACCAATGTCACTGTTTGGGTGCCAGCGTTACCGCCCATGCTGGCAACAATGGGCATCAGCACCGCCAGTGCAACAATTTGCTGAATCGTTTGTTCAAATAAACTGATCACCCACGAGGCAAGCACGGCGGTAATTAAATTAACCCCCAGCCAAACTGCCCGATTACGCGTGCTTCGTGCCACTGGTGCAAATATATCTTCATCTTCTTTCAGGCCAGCGGGTGCCATGATGGAATGATCTGCTTCATCACGGATGACATCTACCACATCATCGACCGTGATCCTGCCAATAACCTGCGAGTCTTCATTTAAAACAGGCGCCGTAATAAGATTGTATTTTTCAAAAGCAGCAGCAACATCTTTGTCAGAATCCATCGCAGAAAATTTTATGGCTTCGGGCTCCATTATTTCATTTACTTTTTTATCCGGGTCAGTCGTTAACAAGCGCCTGACCAGTAAACTCCCTACCAATCGTTCGGCCCGGTCAACGACGAATAATTTATTGGTGTATTCTGGTAAGTCGCCTTGTTTTCGTAAGTAACGTAAAACTACCTCAAGACTAATGTCGTCCCTGATAGTCACGGCATCAACATTCATTAATCCGCCTGCAGTATCTTCAGGGTAAGACAGGACACGATCCAGGCTCTCACGAGCCCGCGAATCCATAGCAAATAAAATTCTGGAAATTACATCATCAGACAGATGCGGGATTAAATCCGCAACCTCATCAGTATCGAGGGCCTGGGTTGCAACAATAATTGCTTCGTCGTCAAGCTCCTGGATGAGATCGCTTCTAACCGCTTGCGGCATTTCAAGCAGGATTTCGCCCATAATGGCGTGATCTACCTGTTGCCATATTTGCCGCCTTAATTCCGGTGGAATGGCTTCCAGTACATCGGCAATATCTGCCGGGTGTAACCCAGCCAGTGATTCTCTGATATCCGCATCAGAGCCCTCCTCGAAAGTTGCGAATAACGCCTTTCGATGTGCTAGAGATTTTGTCTTTTGGGAATTTGGCATATCAACAACACAGTCATTTACAGGTTAATTCTTATACCCGGAGTGTAGTATCCGGATGACAGGCCGACAATTAATTTATTGCCATTCGGGGAACGTATTTTAATACCATGGGTAAACTTACAGTCTTCGATGCTGAATACTGGGTAAACTTCGCCGGATTGCAGACAGTCTTTTTTTGTCCAGATCCGCAATAATAAACCCCGATCCTCTTTCCAGGCGATCCAGTACTATCCCCCATGGATTTACAATCATGCTATCACCATGGGTTTCGCGGCCATTAACATGGTAACCACCCTGGCCAGGCGCAATTATATAGGTTTGATTTTCTATTGCGCGCGCCCGAACCAGTATCTCCCAGTGTGCCAGGCCTGTCATTTCAGTAAACGCCGAAGGCACGACAACGAATTCTGCATCCAGATCAAGCAACTTCCTGAATAATTCCGGGAAACGAAGGTCATAACAGACAGCCATGCCAAGTTTGCCGAGCGGCGTCTCAATAACGGTGACCTCATCGCCCGGTTCAAAATAGTTTGACTCACTATATTTCTCGCCATTCTCCAGTTCCACATCGAATAAATGTATTTTATCGTAGCGGCCAACTTGCAAGCCCTTGTCATTAAATACAAGACTGACTGCCCGCACGCGATTTGGCTGTGAGGAAACAAAAGGTATAGTGCCACCAACAAGCCAGATACCATGCGCCTTGGCCTGGGAAGACAGGAACGACTGGATGGGGCCTTTGCCTTCTTTTTCAGCAACAGCGAGCCTGTCTTCATCTTTTAGTGGCATTATTGCAAAATTCTCAGGCAACACGACCAGCTTTGCCCCTGCCTCAACACACCTGGCAATCAACCTGGCCGCCTCAGTCAGGTTTGCTGCCACGTTTGGTCCAGATGCCATTTGAATTCCCGCTACCTTAGCCACCAGAATAATTCCTCCGAGTCAGATTTATATTAACTTGTAGAGTCATCATCGAACTGCTCCTGGGGAGTATCGCCAGTTAGCCTTTCCACCTTTGGATTGTCCCATGCGCCGCTGATTGAGTAATTAATAGATGGCGAAGGAACCAGCTCTGTGTTGAACAAATTCTTTATTACCAACATTGCAATTCCGGCCGCTGGTGCAACTAGTCCGCCCACTGTCAGCGCTACGGTATCAGTCAAACTGGGGTTAACCCCCACAACCATGTCAAAATCCTCTTTCTCTATACCAATGCGACCTGTTAAAAGCATTTTTGCTGATGGTCCCTCAATTTTCAGGCCAGTTGTTTGCGCATCGCCATTATTTATACTGAATTTTGCCTTCACGGTATTAAAAGAGAATCCCTTGCCAAAAATTGAACTTAAATCCAGTCGTAAATAGCGTATCATTGAACTCATGTCCACTATCCCGAACATTTTACTTGCGCCCTGCTCTACTTGCAGAAATCGGCCATTTTTAAAATTTATTTGTGCATTGCCGTTCATATTCCCAATCTCTAAGCCCAGCGTTTTAGACCATTTCAGATCTGTTTCAATAAAACCCTTGCCGTCAGCAATCTGGTCAGGCGAACCCATGGAGATTAACGCCTTGCCCAGGTTATTACTTGTAAACTTTAACTTAACAGCGGCATCATCCCTGTTACCTATACGATACCACCGGCCTCTGCCTATCATATTATAATGACTGCCATTTACAACAAACCTTGTTACGCGAAAACCCAGTGATTCCCTTTCACCCTTTAATATTGTCTCCCCAAAAACAGCGTCTCCATATTTAAATTGTCCGGCTCGAATCTCCATCGACGGAAAACTGCGAGGATTGACACGGTTTTCACTTTCTCTAAAGCTGTCTTTGGGCACGTAGAGCCGTGCCAAATCAAAATCCAGTTCAGGAGCATCGTTGCTGGTATTGAATTTAATTTTTCCTTCAATAGATTTTCCAAGCACCGTACCCACCAGCCCTTTATCGCCTCTTTTCAGGTCGATATCCATTCCCCCTAAATGCCTGTCAAATAAATCAACATTTCCAAAACTGGCATTGATAGACTTAATATAGGGGGGTCTTTCATCTTTCGTGCTAAGAAAACTTTTCAGGACATCTGACCATAAATCTGCATCAAAATCTTTCTTGGCAATATTCAGTGTAACAAGCGCATTTTTTGGTGCTTCTGGAATGGCATCAAATAACCCGATATTTGCCCCGTAAAAATCCCACTTCCCACGATTTTTCCAAAAACGCAGCTTGCCATTACTTGCACCATATAAATTATACGCTAGCAACAAATTATTATTGCTTGTACTGATAGTGCTAAACGTTAAATCAGCTTTTGCATGCTTTGGCTTTCTGAATGGTGCCGGTAATCTTACGGATGCATGAGTTAAATCAGCCTTCATTTTAAAATTAATCTTGTTATCCCAGGCAAGGGTTGCTTGCCAATCACTGTATCCTGAAATATATGACTGTAACCATTCAGTAAATGTACTCGTCAGCTCCCTGGACATCGCCCTGCCCCTGGCTTGCAACTGAACAAGCGGAGTTTTATCAGTAATTTTCTGGTTCGTGGTTTCTGGTCGTGAAATATCAAGCACCACAGGCCCGCCAAATAATTTTCCTGAAATACGACCAGATTTTAGCCCAAGCTCATCAAAACCTGCATTACCCTGGATACGTGACATTTTAATGTTACTCCAGGGCAACATTACGGTGCCATTTTCGGTAGTAAAAACTCCATTGATTACCGGTTTCGCATCCGCGCCAGCCCTAAATGCGATTTGGATATCCAGCTCGCCATAACCATCGGCATGTAATCCAGGATTTAACCATTGTGCCCATGGGCCGTTATCACTGCCTTCGGGAGTTTTTCGTAAAATGTTGATTGCGGTTTCAATAGCCCCCCCCGCTTCACCACTTATTTGAATTACTTGACCCACCTCAGTGGTAAGGTCGCTAATGTAGGCGGTTGCGTTTCTTATGTTCAACCCACCAATATTGCCACTTTCTATGGTAACCACCATTTCACCGCCATTAAATTTTAATAAGGCCTTGGCGTCTTCTAATGGCGCCCACCCTGGCAAGTAATTCAACGTGGCTCTTGATATATCGACCATTACCTCAAATTTTCCCGAACCATCCTTAAATGGAAAATTATCCAATGGGCCTTCAAGAATAGCGTATCCTTTTTCTACGTAACCGGCTTGCAATGCCTTATCCAGCCATGCCAGGAACTCGGATGAAGCAAGGTTTTTTGGATAAAATAACGGCGTGCGGTAACCACGGCCTTCCCTGAAATCAACCCGTACCTTGACGGTAGGCAAGCGACTCTTGTCATCATGAAAAAGTACCTGAAAGTTTGATTCCGCCTTAACATCCTCGGCAATAATGCCAAGATTCTGCACATTTAATTCCCACGCCTCTTTCCGTTTATACCAGCTGGCAGTCCCCGTTAATGATTCTGTTTCAATCGGTGCACGGAATATTTTCGGGACAACAATGATGGCGTTTCTTGAATTTATCTCGAACTCACCTTTTTCACCCTTCATGCTTAACTTGCCACTGATGCCTTTTACGGATGGATAATTCCCTACCTGTTTAAATTCCAGGTCTACCAGGTTCGCTTTTATTGAAGTATCAGCGAGAGAGGAGAACGTATTTTCAAACTCGAGTCGTAGATCGTGGACCTCACCGCTGGGTTTTAATTTTTTTATTAACTCGACTTCCTTAATATCGGTGTTGATACGGCCAATATACTCAGATAAGTCACTCAGCTTGGCTCTTTCCAGATAGACAAGACTTTTGTTGCCGGTTTTTTCGATACGTAACTTACCGGCACGCCATTCCTCAGCTGTTAATCCAAGATTCAAATCTGTAACCAACAAGCGCCAGTCATTTTTTTCAGCTTGCCAGTTTACATGTCCGCTCATGGTGTCGATATTTACAATCTTGGTGCTAGGTAATGGCAACACTAAATTATCGGCAATGATGTGCCCTTTCAGCGATACAAGCGCACCCTTCCTGAAGGTTGAATCAATCTGGGCCTGAAATAACCCGTCTAGTTCGTCTGGCAGAAACATTTTGATCGTTTCTGGAAAATTACCTGGATCAAGATCAATGGCATCTAATTGCAAACTTCCGGTTAGTTCAGCCAGGGTCAGGGCCTTACTGGTAAAATCAATTGTAACGGTACATGAACGACACATATCTGGTGGAAAATCTCCCTCTACCGTCAATTTGTGCTGGTTATCATTATTATCCAGGTGGAGTCCCAGATTTTCTATTAAGAAAGATTTATCTTTTGTTGTTCGATCATTCCAGACAAATTCACTGACCATAATCTCTACATGGTGCAAACGGCCCAGCCATTTAAGTAATCCTCCCTCCGACTCATTATTTGCTTCTGGCAAGGGCCAGTTATTCACCAACATTCTGCCCGATTTCTTTTTTTCAATGACTAGTTTTTTCTTGTGGAGAATTACTTCACTAAACTCAACACTGCCCAGAAGAAAGGGCAAGATTGCCAGGCTTGCCCTGATTTCTGTGAACTTTAGTTGTTTTTTTCTATTTTCAGGATTAACAAACAGGACATCGCTAATTATTAATCCTGGATAAATACCGTTCCAGTAAGGGCTAATTTTGGTAGTCGTAACTTCGAGACCAGTTTGTTTTGATACAAAATTTTCAATTTCTGATTTTTTTTCTGCAATATCAGGCAGCCAAATTTTGACCAATACAAGCAGCGCGGCAAAAACAACAGCCAACACCATGCCTGTATAAATAACCCAACGGCCACAGACAAAGGTCCATTTACCGAGAGTGAATACATAACGGTGGATGGTTTTTTTCATTAATTTTGATCTTTGTTTTGCACAGTATTTTTAACAGCACATCAGGGTGGTACCTGTCAGGTATTCTACCCTGATCCTGCTACATGAGCACCACATCAAACCGTTCCTGGTGATACAAAGTCTCAACCTGGAGCTGTACTGGTTTGGCTATAAACTCCTGGAGATCAGCAAGACTTTGTGCCTCCTCATCTAGCAATAAGTCGATAACGACCTGTGACGCCAAAACCATAATCTTTTCCGCGTCGAATTGTCTCGCCTCCCTGAGTATTTCTCTGAAAATTTCGTAACAAACAGTTTGCGCTGTCTTGAGCACCCCCCTGCCAGTACAAGCCGGGCAAGGCTCACATAACACCCTCTCAAGGCTTTCCTGGGTTCGTTTGCGCGTTAACTCAACCAGCCCCAATGATGAAATTTCTGTAATATGATTCTTTGTCCTGTCCCGCGCCAATGCCTTTTCAAATGTGCGCAGGACCTGTCGTTTGTGGTCGGCATCAAGCATATCAATAAAATCAATTATAATAATACCACCAAGATTTCGCAGCCTTAACTGGCGGGCAATAGATTGTGTTGCTTCAAGATTGGTTTTAAAAATTGTCTCTTCCAGGTTCTTTCTGCCTACATAAGCGCCAGTGTTTACATCTATTGTTGTCATTGCCTCTGTCTGATCAATGACCATATGGCCGCCGGATTTAAGCATCACCTTCTGCTCAAGCGCCTTCTGAATCTCATCTTCAACTGAATACAGGTCGAAAATTGGTCGCTCACCAGGATAGTACTCAATATTATCGACAACCTCGGGAATAAATTCTTCAGAAAATCTTTTGGCTTTCAGGTATGTCTCATTTGAGTCGATACGAATTTTTTCTATTTTTTCACTTGCGATATCTCGAATAGACCGTATTGTTAAGTTGAGATCCTCGTGAATAATGCCTGGAGCCTTAACAAGGTCAATTTTTTCCTGTACCGATAACCATGCCCTTTTCAAGTAACGTATATCGTTAAGTAAATCTTTTTCGGCAGATGTTTCTGACGCAGTCCTGATAATAAATCCACCTTCACTGGAACCGGCATCATCCGAGACTGCACCCGCTACGATCTCCCGCAAACGGTTTCGTGTTTCTTCGTTTTCTATTTTCTGTGATATACCGATATGTTGACTGTCGGGCAGGTAAACAAGATACCTGGCAGGTAAAGTCAGGTTCATGGTCAGGCGCGCCCCTTTGCTGCCTAAAGGATCTTTTACAACCTGAACAATCACTGTCTGGCTGTCATGCAGCAAGGTATTTATTGGACGAATATCTGACTCGTTTTCCTGGGGCTGAATAATATCTGCTGCATGCAAAAAAGCTGCACGCTCCAAACCTATATCCACAAAGGCGGCTTGCATGCCTGGTAAAATACGAACAATCTTGCCTTTATAAACATTGCCGACAATTCCACGTTTATCTGCTCGTTCAATAAAAACTTCCTGCAGTACACCATTTTCAACAAGCGCAACTCTCGTCTCGCTGGGCGTAACATTTATAAGTAATTCACCGCTCATCTAATTCTCGCTATTGATCGCCATTGATCGATTAATTAATTCGGACAGCTCAAATAACGGCAGGCCCACAACTGCAGAGTAGCTTCCTTCAAGTTTAGTAATAAATGTTGCTGCCAACCCCTGGATACCATAACCACCAGCCTTGTCATCTGCCTCTCCAGATTCCAGATACAAAAAAATTTCTTTTTCATCCAAAACTTTAAAAGTTACCCGGCTGGTACTAATGGTCTGGAAAATTTTGCTCCTTTCTGTCACAAGTGCAATTGCCGTCAAAACTTCATGAGTCCGACCCGATAGTCGGGACAACATATAATGGCCATCGGCCCTGTTTTTTGGTTTGCCCAGTACAGTACTACCAATAATAACAGCGGTATCGGCTCCTAATACGGGTAAAACTGTTTTATTCTTATTTTTTCTGTTGTCGTAAACTGTTTTTGCCTTCGTGGCCGCCATACGCGTTACGTATTGTCTTGGAGTTTCATTACAAGCTATCGTTTCATCGATGTCGCTCTTTTCAGTAACAAAATCAACGCCCATTTGTTGTAATAATTCCTGTCGTCGTGGTGAGGCTGATGCAAGACATATTTTTCCTATAGCCATTTTAGAATATAATATTGAGTAGTAATATAAAATAACGCGGGCAATTATTCGTGCGCCCTCATTAACGATGATATGGCAAATTGTTAAGCATGCTCCAGGCCCTGTAAATCTGTTCGGCTAATACTACCCTGGCTACGGGGTGTGCCATGGTTAAAGCAGATAATGACCAGACTTCATCGGCTTGCTGCTGGCAATCATCTGACAAGCCCTCAGGTCCGCCTATTAAAAATACAAGACCCAGGCCTTCCATCAGGCAACCCTCAAGTACAGTTGCCAGTTTTTTGCTATCAATCACCTTGCCCTCACGCTCCAGCGCGATCGTATGTGATTTTGGTGGCACTGCCATTAACAGACTGCTGCCCTCTTCCCTGATTATTCGTGCCATGTTTGCACTCTTGCCACGTTTTTTGGCCGGCAATGATTGAAACTTGAGGGCGCACTGACCGGTCACTCTATTGCGATACTGTTCACACGCCTGATCCACCCAAGCCGGCATTTTTTGACCAATTGCAATTATCCGAATATCCATAACCCAATTTCTGTATCACTCAACGCTTAAGTGCCCCAGACTCCTGTATCTCTCCCCAAAGTTTCTCGAGGTTATAAAAATCCCTGGTATCCGGGCGCATGATGTGAACCACAACATCTCCAAAGTCCAGCAATACCCAGTCACCTTCTCTTTTGCCTTCAACACCTATTGCTTTACTGCCAATCTTTAGCATTGATTCAGCTACCCTGTCGGCAACAGACGACACGTGCCGACTCGATGTGCCACTGGCAACAATCATAAAATCTGTGATATCTGAACTCTCCCGCACATCAAGTACTTTGATATCTATTCCTTTAGCGTCTTCAATTGCCTGGTAAATTTTGTCTCTTAATTCCGGTGACTGCATTTATACTCCTATGGGTGGTCAACATATAAATTATTGAGTTTTATATACTCAATAACTGAAGCTGGTAAAGCTTGTGATAAGCGGGCATCGATGGTTATTTTTTTTTTGAACAATGATCTTATTTTAGTTGCGGAAATATTTAATGGTGTCACGTCCTGAAAAAAAACAAGCCCCCGTGGCTCGCTATGCAGATCGTTTATATCCTGACTAATTTTCCAATCGGGATTATTGCCATTTTTAATTTCAAAAAATGAGGTGTCTACTACCGGGTGACCTGGCCGTGTCATGACAATAATATGAGCAAGGTCTGGAATCTGTTGCCATTGATGCCAGGCATTAAACTCGTTAAAAACATCCGCACCAACAAGCATCATAATGGGGAGCTTATCGCCAAATTCTGTACGAAATGATTCGAGTGTATTAATGGTATATGAACTGCCTGTTCGATTAAGCTCTCTTTCATCTATCCTGAATTCCGGATAACCTGCTAGTGCCAGCCTGATCATAGCCAGCCTGTGATGCGTATCTGCAACGGGTTCTGGCCTGTGGGGTGGGTTAGCTGCAGGTACAAACCTTACCTGCTCCAGCCCCAGTGCGCTTGCTGTTTCCCTGACCGGGTTTAAGTGCCCGAAGTGTACAGGATCAAATGTCCCACCGAATATGCCAAGTGATTGCACAACAAACTGCTTGTTCAGGTTAACCCGGCATGACACATGCAGTTATTGGTTAACCTTCAGCTTCGAACCTGGCCATCGCCAAAAACAACATATTTCTGTGATGTCAGACCTTCAAGACCAACCGGGCCCCTGACATGAAGTTTGTCAGTACTAATGCCAATTTCTGCTCCAAGCCCGTATTCAAAACCATCGGCAAAACGGGTTGATGCATTGACCATGACAGAGCTTGAATCAACTTCTCGCAAAAAACGCCTGGCGGCTGAATAATCTTCGGTCACAATGGCCTCAGTATGGGCAGAGCTATATTGTTGAATGTGCGAAACCGCCGTATCAAAATCATCAACAATTTTAATGGACAAGACGGGTGCCAGGTATTCTGCATCCCAGTCTGCTTCTGTTGCTGTAACCATATCCTTTATAATCGCTCGACTCTGGTCACAACCGCGCATTTCAACACCGGCATCCTTATACCGTGCCGCCAACCGGGGCAGTATTTCCCCGGCGACTGCTTGATCAATCAATAAGGTCTCCATAGTATTGCATGTGCCATAACGCTGGGTTTTGGCATTAACAGCAATCGCTTCGGCCTTATCAAGATCAGCTGCCTTATCAATATACACGTGGCAGACACCATGCAAATGTTTAATCACAGGTACCCGGGCATCCTGGCTAATACGTTCAATCAATCCTTTGCCACCTCTTGGAATAATGACATCAATATATTCCTGCAGTTGAATCATTTCGCCCACAGCCAACCGATCAGTGATCTCAACCACCTGGACAATATCGCCGGGCAAACCTGCTTGCTGCAAACCTTGCTGGATACAGTTATTAATCGCCTGGTTTGAATAAAGCGCTTCTGAACCGCCACGGAGAATAGCTGCATTACCTGATTTCAGGCACAGGGCAGCTGCATCAGCCGTTACATTTGGCCTGGATTCGTAAATAATGCCAATCACACCCAGCGGGACACGCATACGACCCACCTGGATCCCGGAAGGCCGGTAAGCCAGGTCGGTGATTTCGCCGATGGGATCAGCCAGCGCCGCAATCTGCTGGACGCCTTCAGCCATGCCGTTTATACGCTCGTCGTTAAGCTCGAGCCTGTCCATCAGGGCAGCATCAAGACCCGATTGTTTACCCGCTTCCATGTCTTTCTGGTTGGCGCTGAGCAGCTTTTTCCGTTCAGCCACCAGGGCCGCGGCTATTGCCAGTAACGCATCATTCTTCTGACCACTATCGGCCCGGGCGATATGGCGGGCAGCGCCACGCGCACGCTGGCCCAGGGATGTTATATAAGCCGGTATGTCCATTTCTGTCACTTTTTGATTACTTTTACTCATGGTTGTCTACTCATAACTTGCCCACATAACTTACTTATAAGCATGGCGCTTTAAATGCTTCTAATCCCCGCCAGGGGTCTTTTGCCGCAAAAAGCCAATACCAGGTCTTGCAAAGTCTGCCAGGTATCGCCTGGCAACCGGCCTTTGATCACTCTATCGGTACGGGCCGCACGCTGCAACAGGCGGCTACAAGTTACCGGTTTTAGGCGCCCCAGTGCCGATTTAATTGCTGGACGCCGTTTTGACCAGACACCATGGGACTGTAATACCTGCTCCAGGGGCTTGCCAGCCTGTAGCTCCCGGGCCATTTGACCAAGGCTTCTGGCCTCGCGGGACAAGGCCCATAATACCAGAACTGGCGCCACTGCCTCGGCTTTTAGGTTTCGCAATATTCTACTGCTAACGCTCACATCCCCCGCCAGACAACTATCGGTTAGCTTAAAGACGTTAAATCTGGCATTTTCGCTGAGTGACTCACTCAAATCGTCCATTTCCAGCTGACCCTCAAACAAAAGCGCCAATTTTTCAACTTCCTGGGCAGCCGCCAACAGATTGCCATCAAAATGCCAGGCCAGCATATCAAGCACGCCAGGCCCGGCTGTCAGGCCATGATTTTTCAGGCGCTGGTTAATCCAGGCGGGTAACTCCCTGGACTCGAGGGGATAAATCGTAATCATGACACCAGCCGCCGCCAGTGCCTTGACCCATTTGCTGCGCTGGCTACTTGCCTCCAGTTTGCCCGTTACTACCAGTAACAGGGTCTGGTCTGGGGGCGACTGGGCCAGTGCACTGAGTAACTTACTGCCCTGGTCACCTGGCTTACCAGTTGGCAGGCGCAACTCGATTATTTTTTGTTGGGAAAAAAGCGATAAAGATTGACTGGATTCAAGCAAATTATTCCAGTCAAAACCGCGCTCGGCATGCCAAACCTCACGCTCACTATACCCGGCAAGCTCTGCCCTTTTCCGGATTGCCAATACGGCCTCGTCGACCAGTAATGGATCATCGCCAGAAACCAGGTAAACGGGTGCCAGTGACTTTTTCAGGTGGTCATTAAGTTGATTGGGATAAAGTTTCATTTCTCCCCGGATGTTTTAGATGCTTCCGGTGCTTTTGATGCTTTTGATGCATCCGGCGCCAAATTTTCTGAAAATAACTCGGAGTCAAGATGGGATAATTTTCTCACGATTTCCTTGACGGCAAGTTGACGCATTGTATTTGTGAGCCACGTTTTTTCATACTCTTTGGCCAATACATTGGTCCTATCTACCGTATATTGTCTTTGCAGATGAATTGTCTTGACCACCAGGTTCTTTTTATTAGCTGGGATAGTCAATTGAAATGACAAAACATATTTCAGCGAGTACTCGCTAACTTTGGCATTAATCGGGTCTACTGAAAGTACGCGCTGAAGAACTCGCTCGTTATTAATAGATAAAAGAGGCACTTCGTCACTTTCAGACAACAAACCGCCAGCCAGTGTCCATTCATCAATAAACATATTTTTCAGGGCAGCGACATCTTTACTTACCAGTAAATCCAGTTTTATGACTTTTAGCTCGCCAGGCAAACTGGCAACCGCCTCTTTTCTCAACTGGAATCCACAACCAGCCAGACTGACGAGCATCAATGTAATCAACAACCCTCGGCCAAACAGGTTTGAAGTAAATAAATTTTTAAGTCTAGATGACAATATTCACCAACCTCCCCGGCACAACGATTACTTTTTTTGCCAGCTTGCCATCCATAAAACGTACTACGTTTTCGTCCGCCAATGCTATCTCTTCCAGCATTGATTTATCTGCTTTCATGGACACCTCTATCTCGCTGCGTTTTTTGCCATTAACCTGAACAATTAATTTAATTGACTCACTCACCAGCGCTGCTTCATCAACTTCCGGCCAGTCTGCCTGCAATATATCATCACCAAAATTAAGCTCTCGCCACAATACATGCGTCATATGGGGAACGATTGGCGATAATATTCGCAACAAAATACTCAACGTTTCCCGGATTAACCAGTCATGCACCTTAATAACAGGATCATTTTCAGGCGCCTTGGTATTATCCTGATCATGGCCAGGCAGTGGTTTACTAATTTCATTTAATATTTTCATGGCCGCAGAAACCACCGTATTAAACTGGTTCTTTTTAAAGTCTGCAGTGACGCCCTTTAATATAGTATGCACCTTGCGACGGACAGCCAGTTGTTCTTCGGTGGCCAAAGACCAGTCCGGGTCATTATCCAAATATGGTTTACTGGGTGACGCCTGATTATTCAGGACTTGGTTTTCTGCCCTGTGAGCATAGATCCATAAACGTTTTAAAAAACGGAATGCGCCACCAACTGCCTCATCAGACCATTCCAGGGATTGTTCCGGGGGTGCAGCAAACATGACAAACAACCTGGCTGTATCGGCACCATATTCTTTAAGTAATGATAAGGGATCGACTGTATTGCCTTTAGACTTTGACATCTTGGCGCCATCTTTTAATACCATGCCCTGGGTGAGCAGCCTGGAGAATGGCTCCGGGACAGTGGTAAGTTTTTCATCCCTCATTAACTTGGTAAAAAAACGGGCGTAAAGCAGGTGCAGAATGGCGTGCTCAATGCCGCCCACATACTGGTCCACGGGTAACCAGTAATCTGATTTTTTTTTATCCACCATGCCGGTATCATGGTTGGGACTGCAAAACCTGGCGAAGTACCAACTGGATTCCATAAAAGTATCAAATGTGTCGGTCTCTCTTTCGGCCCCCGCGCCACATTCAGGACAGTCTACTTTGTAAAATTCAGGCATGTCCTTGAGCGGGGATCCCGTTCCCTTGAGCGTTACCTCCTCAGGCAAAACCACGGGTAAATCCTTATCCTTGACTGCAACAGCCCCGCAATCCGGGCAATTTATAACAGGGATAGGTGTGCCCCAGTAACGCTGCCTTGAAACACCCCAGTCACGAAGACGAAAATTTATTTTACGCTCGCCCTTGTGATTCTTTTCAAGAAACTCTGCAATGGCGGTAAAGGCCTGATCTGATGTCAATCCATCAAATTCACCGGAATTTTTTAGCAAGCCTTTATCTGTAAAGGCGCCACTATTCAGATCAGGTTTCGATCCATCGGCAGGAAATACCACTGGCCCGATTGGTACATTATATTTTTTTGCAAATTCCCAATCCCGCTGATCATGGGCAGGCACCGCCATTACCGCGCCTTCTCCATAAGCCATTAAAACAAAATTGGCAATAAAAATTGGTACTTGTTCATTTGTAATTGGGTGAATGGCTTTCAGGCCGGTATCCAATCCTTTTTTCTCAGCCGTCTCCATGGCGGCCTCAGACACATCCATGGTTTTACATTCAGCAATAAAATCTGTTAAGACTTGATTTTCCTTGGCTGCTTTTTGGGACAGGGGATGTTCGGCTGCAACCGCTACATAGGTTACGCCCATCAGGGTATCGGGCCGGGTCGTAAACACCTTGAGTGATTTTTTTTTGTTCTCATCGCCAGCAATACCAAAAATAACCTCCACGCCTTCAGAGCGGCCAATCCAGTTTCGCTGCATGGTGACAACACGTTCTGGCCAGTCGGTGAGGGTACTGAGATCATCCAGTAGCTCCTGGGCGTAATCCGTGATTCTCATAAACCATTGGGGAATTTCTTTACGTACGACCAGCGTATCACAACGCCAGCAACAACCATCAATCACCTGTTCATTGGCCAGCACGGTCTGGTCGTGGGGGCACCAGTTCACGGGTGCTGTTTTTTTGTAGACAAGCTTTTTTTCGAGCAATTGCAAAAAAAACCATTGCTCCCAGCGGTAATAATCAGGATTACAGGTCGCCAGCTCCCGATCCCAGTCATAACCAAAACCCAGTTGTTTAAACTGGGTCTTCATTTTTATGATATTTTCCCGGGTCCATTTGGCAGGCGGGATTTTGTGTTTAATCGCTGCGTTCTCGGCTGGCATGCCAAAGGCATCCCAGCCCATGGGCTGCAAGACATTTTTGCCCAACATCCGCTGGTAGCGACTAATGACATCCCCAATCGTGTAATTACGAACATGGCCCATGTGTAAGTCACCTGACGGATAGGGGAACATAGACAGGCAGTAAAATTTTTCTTTCGTATCGTCCTCAACTACAGAGAACGAATTATTATCCAGCCAGTATTTCTGGGCTTTTTGTTCTACGTCTTCAGGATTGTATTGCGGATCCACGCCTACCTCACAAAAAATACTATATAAAAATAATGTCTAATTGAACTATCGAGGTGCGAAGCCTGCCACAGGCGTAAGTGACTCGCAATCATGCCAAAGCGGTTATTTAAAATATCCAGCTAATTCCCGGGTGCGCTGCCAGCCCGCGATAATTAGCAGGATGGCAATCATAATAACCGGGCCATTACCAAATCGGCCATAGGGCGTTAAACCCTGCATTGGCTGCACGGTTGCTACCAGCACTGTTTGCACAAACGCTTTAGAACGGGCCGTAATTCGTCCATTATGATCAATAACGGCAGAGGGGCCAGTATTCGCCGCCCGTACCATGGGTCGACCCGCCTCCATGGCGCGCATTTGGGCAATTTGCAGCCGCTGAAAAGGCGCAAAGGAATCACCAAACCAGGCGTCTTCACTGATGTTCACCAACAAGGTTGCAGCAGGCACGGCCTGGATAACCTCTTCGCCAAAGGCGTCTTCGTAACAAATGGAAATTCCGATTAAATGGCCTGCCGCTTTTAATATGTTGTTGCGATCCGTGCCAGAACTAAGATCAGACATCGGTATTTTCAAATAATTAAGCAGCCAGCCTAAAACGGGTTTTAATGGCATGAATTCACCAAATGGTACCAGGTGTTGTTTTCGATAAACGCCTTCATCCGCACCTTCAGAATCAACTGTAATGGCACTGTTATAAAATTTAGTCTGGCCTTTATCTCGTACCCGTTCCAGTACGCCGAGTATATAATCTGTGTTGGTCTCTTTTGCATGGGCCCGTACTTCTTGCAAAAAACCTTGCTGCACAACATCCAGGTAACCCGGTATTGCCGCTTCCGGCCATAGTATAAGGTCCACATCACCATGTTGTTTGCTGAGTCGCAGGTAATCAGCAGTAATTTTAGATTGATACTTTCGATCCCATTTTCTGGCAATTGAGATATTGCCCTGGATCATGGCAACCTGCACCGGTTTATCTATTTCTGATACCCAGTTTATTTTACCAATGAGCACGATACCAACCCAGAGCGCCAGCAGACTTGCTAGCCAAATCTTTCGTTTTGCGGGTTGCAACCAGACCAGGCTGACCAGTGAGGCGCTGATCGCAACAAAAAAACTAATGCCATAGACACCTATGACAGGCGCCAACCCAGACATGAACGACGGTACCTGGCTGTACCCCAGGTTCAACCAGGGAAATCCTGTGAATAACCAGCTGCGCACCCATTCAAAAAATACCCACAAAGCGGGCAGACCAAAGATAATACTGAACCAGTGTTTGTCATCGCCAAAATAACGGGCTTGCAACCAGCCCACCAGGGCGAGGTAACTACTCAAGATGGAAATAAAAATAAAAACTGCAAATGCAGCAAGGGCCGCGGGCATATTGCCAAAGTTATGTATGCTCACATATACCCAGGTGACGCCAAACCCAAACATGCCCAATCCAAATAAATAACCACGCCATGCAGATCTTGATGCTGGCGTATTATCAATATTCCATATTAGAAATATAATCGTTATGGTCAGGAAAGGGGCCGGATAAAAATAGAATGGCGCAAAACCGGTGACCGTAAACGCGCCCGCAACAAATGATAAAATATCAAGTCGTTTTGGTGACAGGAAGGCAGAAAAATTAAGTTGAGGCAATTGAAGCAGGCTTTGAAATAGATTTTACTTTCATTAAATGGATTCGGCGACTATCGGCCCGCAGGATTTCAAATTCATATTTTTCGATTTCAACAATTTCACCACGCTTCGGTAAATGTCCCAATGAAGTCATGACAATACCACCAATTGTATCTACATCCTGGTCGCTGAAACTCGTCTGAAAATAATCGTTAAAGTCTTCTACTGTTGTTAGCGCCTTCACCAGGTAATCACCATCATTTCTTCTGCGGATAGCAATGTCATCTTCTTCAACATCATATTCGTCTTCAATTTCGCCGACGATTTGTTCCAGCACATCCTCGATTGTAATGATTCCCGAGACACCGCCGTACTCATCAACAACAATTGCCATATGATTGCGACTGGTCCTGAATTCTTTCAGTAATATATTAAGTCGCTTGCTTTCGGGAACGAACACCGCCGGCCGCAGGACATCATCGATATCAAATTCCCGGCCCCGGTTTTTTTCATTAATGTAAAAATATTTTAGCAAATCTTTAGCCAGTAATATTCCCAGCACCTTGTCCTTGTCGCCATCAATCATGGGGAAACGTGAATGTGCTGTTTCGATTACGGTAGGCAAATAATCTTCCGGTTTTTGACTGCGATCAACCACATCTACCTGGGCGCGGGGGATCATCACATCACGCACTTGCATCTCGGATACCTGGAGCACGCCTTCCATCATATCCAGTGCATCCTGGGACAACAGGTCGCGACCAGTTGCGTCACGTAAAACCGATACCAGCTCTTGCCTGTTACTGGGCTCACCAAGCAGGGCCTGGCTCAATCGATCAATAAAGGATTTCGATGACGCTTCCGCGCCACCGTTGGTACTGTGATAATCGTCGTCTTTGCTCACGGTTCTCTCTGCAAGTTAATTAATAATATTGTATGGCTATTCGCTTATTCATATGGCCTGTTAAAACCCAGACCGGTCAGAATTTCTGTTTCCCTGGCTTCCATTTGTGTCGCCTGGTCTTCCTCTATGTGATCAAAGCCTCGTAAATGCATGACGCCATGGATGACCATATGCGCCCAGTGGGCCGACCATGCCTTGTCCTGCTCAATCGCCTCACGTTCTATAACCGGCGCACAAATCACCAGGTCGCCCAAAATATTGGCATTCACACCGGGCGAATTTTCATAGGCAAAAGAGAGTACATTGGTAGGTCCATTTTTGCCACGGTAATCCCGGTTTAATGCCGCGCCTTCATCTTCGTTAACAATTCGAATTGTTAACTCACCTGCATCTTTCTCATTTTCCAGTGCAGCCTCTACCCATAACCTGAACTGGTTATAATCAGGCACGTTATCATTAACAGACATATTCTGGATTTCCACTTTTATGCCCATACCTAACCAGTTTGTTTTTCGTCCTTGCTGTTCTGGTGCCTGTCATAGGCCTCAACAATTCGTTGTACCAGTGGATGACGTACCACGTCTTCTGACTCAAAATGGATAAAACTGATTCCACTCACATCTTTCAGGATATCAACAATTTCTTTCAGCCCTGAAGATTTTGGCCGGGCCAGATCTATTTGTGTCACATCACCAGTAATCACGGCAGTGGTTCCAAAACCAATACGGGTAAGAAACATTTTCATTTGTTCGGCTGTTGTGTTTTGGGCTTCATCAAGAATAATAAAGGCATCGTTAAGCGTACGGCCGCGCATGTAGGCCAGGGGTGCCAGTTCAATAATATTTTTCTCAAGCAATTTACTGACTTTTTCAAAACCCAGCATCTCGTGCAAAGCATCATAGAGTGGCCGCAAATAGGGATCGACTTTTTGTTCCAGGTCGCCGGGCAAAAATCCCAGGTGCTCGCCCGCCTCGACAGCCGGTCTTACCAGTAAAATTCTCTGTACACGCCTGTTCTCAAGCGCCTCTACCGCACAAGCCACGGCCAAATATGTTTTACCAGTACCGGCCGGCCCAATACCAAAATTGATGTCGTGGGTCAGGATTTGACGAATGTAATCACGCTGCCGTGGACTACGGCCACGCACCGTATGTTTGGGTAATCGCAGATCAAGTTCCGGCTCAGTGTTATTGACCGAGCCATCTTTGGTTATTTGCTGCAAAGCAAGATGAACACTGGCAGGACTTAATGGCTTTTGATTTGAAGTATTTTCATACAGTTGCCTGATTAGCTGTTTTACCATCATGGCGGTGATCTGCTCACCAACTATTCGAAAGTCACCCCCGCGGTTACCGATTTCGATTCCCGTATACTCTTCAATCTGGCGCAGGTGCTCATCGTTTAACCCGCAGAGGCTGGCTAACCGTTCATTGTCGGTCGGTGTAAGACTGAATTTTAGCTGCTTGAGTTTAGCGTTCAAATCTGGAGATCGTTGTCCTGATACTTAAAATTGTAGCTGATTTTGCTGGTTATGTGGCAAATAAACCGGAAATCTAACATTTATCAAACGCTACCAACGACGGCCGTGGCGCCTGACAAACAACCCCTGAGCGAGTTTGGCAAGGCTTCGGTAATTTCGATATCAACAAAAGTACCGGTTAACTTGCTGTTATCGCAGGAGAAATTAACTACACGGTTATTCTCGGTACGCCCGGACAGTTGCCTTGGATCTTTTCGGGAGGGCCCCTGGACCAATACCTTTTGGACCGTACCAATCATGTCCTGGCTTATTTTAGCAGCATTTTCATTAATCCTGGCCTGTAGCCTGGCCAACCTGGCTTGTTTGATTTTATAGGGTGTTTCATCCGGCAAATCTGCCGCCGGGGTTCCTGGCCGGGCACTGAATATAAAACTGTATGAATGATCGAATCCAATCTCTGCAATCAATCGCATTGTTTCCTCAAAATCAGCATCGCTTTCTCCAGGAAAGCCGACAATGAAATCACTTGATATAGATATGTCAGGACGTGCCTGCCGTAACTTGCGAATTTTTGATTTGAACTCAAGCACAGTGTGACCGCGCTTCATTAAGGCAAGAATACGATCAGAACCACTTTGTACTGGCAGGTGTAGCTGATTAACCAGTTTACTGCTGTGCCCATAAACATCGATTAAATCATCTGTGAAAGAAAGAGGATGGGACGTGGTATACCGTATGCGATCAATACCATCGATCTCATTTATATAACGAATCAACAAAGACAGACTGGCCATGTCACCATTATGGCGTAAACCCTGGTAGCTATTTACATTCTGGCCCAGCAAAGTCACCTCGCGGACACCATTCTTTGCCAAGTGTACGATCTCGGCCAAAACATCATCAAAAGGCCGGCTAAATTCTTCGCCCCGGGTATAGGGCACAACACAAAACGTACAATACTTGCTACAACCTTCCATGATAGAAACATAGGCCGTGGCGCCTTCGACCCGCGGGTCCGGCAAACAATCAAATTTTTCAATTTCCGGAAAAGAAATGTCAATGGCAGGTTTTTTGTTTTTCAGGACACTGGTTAACATCTCTGGTAACCGGTGCAGGGTTTGTGGCCCAAATACGATATCGACATAGGGCGCCCGTTTACGAATAGCCTGACCCTCCTGGCTGGCAACACAACCGCCAACACCAATAATCATATGGGGATTTTTTAGTTTCAGCTCATTCCAGCGACCAAGATGGGAGAATAATTTTTCCTGCGCCTTTTCACGCACAGAACAAGTGTTGACCAGCAAGACATCTGCCTCGGACTCATTGCTCACCAGTTCCAGGTCATGACTTTTTGCTAACAAATCAGACAGTCGTGATGAATCATATTCATTCATCTGGCAACCAAATGTTTTAATGTACAGGCCCTGAGCCATAATTAACTATGCTATATCTGGAAAAAAAGGGCGCTAACTCTACCGCTGCTGCTAAAAAAATTCCAGCTAAAACCCCGTTAATTCTGATAATTTAAGGATTAAGCAGGTCTGCCTGGATACGATCGGCGACCTGTTTTGCATCCCGACTAATCCCGTACAAGCTATGAGAAGCCAGTGTTGATTGAAATCGCTGCCCCAAAAAATGCAGTCTCTTAAACCCTGGTAATTTGCCATAACTGGCCTGTGGCCACCGGGACTGGCGGTGGATAACCGCCATGATCGACTGGGGGAACAGGCTATAGTCCGGTTTGTATCCTGTACACCATATTATGGTAAGGTCTTGTATGCTAATTTTCTCTTGAGTAACTGTTAGCAGGCTTCCAGAATCATAACATTTTATTTTCTGGACACATTTGACCCCATAGTCCCGGGTCATTGCTTTTGGTGACGGCGGCGTGGCTGGATCACCCCGATTGGTATGTCGACCCAGGATCCAGCGAGCAAACCTGGATGCCACATCCAGGTCAAATAAACCCAGACGTTTAATAATTGTGTGAATGGGGATTCCCATTATTTTCCAGGGGAAATGTAAGTTTCCACTGACCGACAAAAGAATTTCATCAAATTGACCTGAATGGGCCAGGTCTTCACAAATCTGGACACCGCTACTACCGCTACCCACGACCAGAACCCGGCGGGTTTGGAGCTGTTGTGGATTACGGTAGGCACTAGCATGCAGCATCGGGACATGTTGCGGCAGTGCCCTGGCCAGTTCAGGCTGGTGGGGTTTGGCCGCACTGCCCGTACACAGAACGATGTGTCTGCACTGAAACTCCCCCGATGAGGTGCTGATATGCCAGTTTTGGCTGGCTGAAGAACTAAACCCTGTCACTTCGCATGGTATTTGCACAGGGGGTTTGATGGCAAGAAAATATTGCTGTAAATAAGCCAGTATTTGATTCTTAGACGTTAATTTATCAGGGTTTGCCAATAAGTGGTCCTTGTCCACAGCCAGTTCTGATGAGCCGGGCAATTGATTCATCCAGTTGGTCGTATTGGTCTGAAAATGATCATAGCGATCATACCATTGGCTGAAGGGTCTGTTTTTTTCCAATAACAGGTGTTGTATTTTGTGTTGTTGTAAATAAAAGCTTAACGACAGACCCGCAGGCCCAGCACCAACTATTATTACATCTCTATAAGTAGCTGACATATATCAATTAGGTAATAAAATACTGGTTATACAGTTCAAAATTCCTCTTACCAGCATACTCCGTAATAAATATCAGAAAAACAAGACTAAGTAACACGCACACAAGTAAAAATTCGGTTATAATGGAAGACTGTACAAGGTCGTACATTCTCTAGTAAGGACTCGCTCAATTTAACTAATAACCTTATCAGAAGTATTTATTATTATGGCATTACGAAAAAAAAACCCCGACAGTCAGCGCTACATTGTGCGAATTGACCACAAGGCAACTCACGGTTACCAGGTACGAATTCCAATTGACGGAAAACAAGTCAGTAAATTTTTTGCTGACGGACAACACGGAAGTAAACGTGCTGCTCGGTTAGCCGCGACAACCTATCGCAACAAGGAATGTAAAAAACTATCAATTCCGCTCAATAATAAACGTGTCATCAGACGCCGCGACAAGCGCAATAAAACTGGTCAAGTTGGTGTAAACATTTTCTGGAAAACAGTAGGCGGATATCAGTACAAGTACTATGTTGCCTCCTGGACACCAAAAGTTGGTGAAAACCCAAAACGTAAAATGTTTTCTGCCCACAGGCTAGGCGATGAAAAGGCTCTGGTTATGGCCACGCGCCACAGAATGGAAATGGAAAAAATCATTCTTGGCCAGAAGAAAAAATAAGCTGACTGGTCGTTACTGAAGGAAAACACCTGGCGATTATTTTGCCGGGCTGGATTTTTTTATCGACAAGCGTTTTTTTGCGCTTGTCGATTTTTATTGGTGTTTCTTGACAGGTTTATTTTTTTAAATTTTCTATTTTCTATTTTCTTTCCTGGCCTGTTTCAGTATTTTATATATTTCTTTTTGCTCTTCCCGCCCGGCAATTTTTATAGCACTATCGCCATTATCATCCCGGGCATTTATGTTGGCACCATATTTCAAAAGCAGCTTGACCATATCCTGGCTGCCGTAGGCAGCATCCATAAGCGGTGTTACGCCCTTGTTGTTTGCAAGATTTATATCAGCCCCGTTCTTTAGCAATAGTTCTACAATTTCTACTGATCCAATACTGCTTGCCAAAAATAACGGGCTCGCACCAAGATACTCTTTTTTTCCTCTTGTATTTATATTGGCCCCGGCATCAATTAATATTTTTACTGTTTCCACAGACCCGCCGCCAGCAGCACGTAATAAAGCAGTATCGCCCTGTCCACCAAAAGTATCAACATCTGCTCCGGCAGCTAGCAGTATTTTTATGATGCCTGTTTTCGCCTTACCGGCAGCATAAATAAGCAATGTATCACCGCTTGCATTCCTGGATTCCAGGTCGATACCCCGGGATATTTTTTGTTTTAATGAATCGATATTATCCTGTTCAATTAATTTAAAGAGAAGCTGTGTTTCCTCGCTCACTTCAATCCTGGCTTCTGGATTCTGATTTGTATGTGGGTTCTCGATTTTTGACGACTTGTCCGAGCAACCCGCAAGAAATACCAAAAAAATTATTAAAAAACAATAACGCAAGTAACTTTGCATTTTCACGATCCTCAATACCGGGTTAATTAAACAGGCGTGGTAGGATAATACGTACTTTGATTAAAGTATTAAAGTTTACCCAGGGCTTTTTTTGCCCCACTGTGGCCGGTTTTTGCAGCTTTTTGATACCATAACCTGGCTTTACTAGTATCTTTTTTTACGCCTCGCCCATAATGGTACATGGTCCCCAGGCTGTACTGGGCACGAGAATGCCCGCTATCGGCAGCCCTCTCGTACCATCTTAGCGCGAGTGCGTAGTTCTGTTCTGTTCCCCGTCCATACTCATACATTATTCCAAGATTATTTTGGGCGTTGCTATTGCCCCTGGCAGCAGATTCTGAAAGCCATTTATAAGCGGCATCATCATCCTGTTTTGTTCCACGACCAGAAAAATAAAGCATTGCCAGGCTATATTGTGCTGCGGGATAATCTTGCTCTGCTGCTTTTTGCCACCATTTAAATGCGGTTTCGTAATTCTTTTTCACACCGGTTCCGGTGTAATACCTGCGACCCAGAATGTACTGTTGATCTGGCTCATCTGGCGCCAGATCAATTACTGGTATCGGGGCTGGCCGAACGATTGTCGCTTTCGGTATCGGTATGCTAGTAACCCCCGGTGTGGCGGTAGTGGCGGGAATAGTTGATGTGTTTAAGACCTGATTTTTTGTCGGGACTGACTTCTTTGCAGCAATTACTTTCAGTGGATCTTTACCAGCCAGTCGCAGTTTAGCATTAGGCCAATTTTGTTCTGATGCCTTGAGCCACCACTCTTTGGCCCTGGCCTCGTCTTGCTCAATACCTTTGCCAAGATAATACATTTCTCCCAAATTAAACTGGGCCTCAGGCAAACCAAGATCTGCTGCCATCTGGTACCACTGGAATGCCTTGGCATAATCCTGGCTAATACCAGAACCAGACAAATACATTCCTGCTAGTTTGTTCTGAGCCTTCTTGTGTTTTTGGTGGGAAGCAATTCTCAACCATTTAAATGCTTTTTTATGGTCTTGTGGCACACCCTTGCCATCAAGGTAGATTAATCCGACGTTATACTGTGCGCCTGTTTTACCGCGCTCAGCCAGTGGCAACCATAATTCAAGCGCTTTTTTATATTCTTTATTAGAATATGCTTTCAGTCCATCATTAAATTGGCCAGCTGATACCTGTACTGGCATCAGCGATACATAAAAGCTGGTCAAGTAAAAAATACAAGCTGCCGAAAATGAGATTAATTTCAGTAACATACATCTATATGATAGTCAGATTAATGGTTTTGTACAGATATAAAATATATTGCTGATTAAACCAAACAGGCAGGTCAATGTAATTTTGATGCATCGGCGCTATCAGGCAGATTCCATATTTTCATCTTTTCCCAGTTCATAGGGCTTGGCAACCCAGATACCCTGGGCAAAATCTACACCAATCTCATTTAGCAAATCATAAATTTCTTTTTCTTCAACAAATTCTGCTATGGTTTTCATGCCCATCAAGTGGCCAATTTCATTGATACTTTTCACCATGGCAAGATCGATAGGATCATGGTGTATATCTTTGACAAATACCCCATCTATTTTCAGATAATCCACCGGCAAATTTTTAAGATAGGCAAAAGAAGATAAGCCCCTGCCAAAATCATCTAACGCGAATTTACAGCCAAACTTTTTCAGCTCTGATATAAATCGAATTGCACTGTTTAATTCTGATATTGCAGTGGATTCTGTTATCTCGAAACAAATTACACCTTTTGGCATATTATATTTTTTACATAGTTCGATAATGAAATCGAGAAATTCCATATCACCCACGGAGCTGCCAGAAAGGTTGATTCCGTAACAATCACTAAATTTTCCCGGGCTTTTTTTAATTTCCCTGGAGATAAAACTGAAAGCATGTTCAACCACCCACTTGTCAATTTTTTCCATCAGACCGTAACGTTCTGCAGCAGCCAGAAAAGCCCCTGGCGGGATTAACTTATTATTATCACCTATCATCCGGATAAGCAGCTCGGTGTATAAGACATCATTGCGGCCTTTTTTTACCCCGACAATAGGCTGGCTGTATAAAACAAAATTATTTTCATCCAGCGCCATATTAATTTTGGCTACCCATCGCATTTCACCGTGTTTTTTCGCCAATTCCTGGTCGTCAGGCTCATAAACATGGACACGATTTCGGCCTTTATCCTTCGCGGCATAACAGGCCGTATCAGCAGTACTCAGTAAAGTTTCAATGTCCTGACTTTCCCTGGTGATTGCGACAAGACCAATGCTTGCTCCGATAGTAAATACATTATCTTCCCAGTGAAAATGAAAATCGGAGACGGCATCACGCAAATCGTTGGCAATAGTGATAGCCTTTTCGATGGGGCATCTTTCAAGTAACACGCCAAATTCATCTCCTCCCAAACGCGCCAGGATATCACCCTCTCTCACCTTGTGCCCAAGTAGCGTACCTAGTTGCCGCAATAACGAATCACCGGCAACATGTCCGCAGGTATCGTTGACAATTTTGAATTGATCAAGATCAATATAAAGAAGCGCATGCTGGCTATGGTCTTTACTTGCTAATTTAAGCAGATCCTTTGCGCGAATCTCAAATTCTCTTCTATTAACCAGACCCGTAAGCGCATCATGACTGGCATGGTACGTTACCCTCTCCTTCTCTTTGTAGAGCGCATCAGCGGTAAACTTATGACTTTTAACTTCCCTTTTTAGCGCTTCCTGTGATTTTTGTATGGCATTGCGCATCGTTTTAAAGCTGGAGACGAGACTGCCAACTTCATCCCGGCTGTAACGTGGTAATTCTGTGTCATAATTCCCCTTGGCAATTTCATTTGAAGCCATAATTAGTTTTGTTAATGGTAAATGAACGACCAGGTTAAGAATAAGTAATGCTGCAACAATAAAAAATATCATGCTAATCATAAAAACCAGCAACACTTTCTGTTCAAGTAAACTAATATCCTGAATTTGACTTGTCAGATCAACAATCAATTCCATACGACCGAGCTGGTTGTCGAGATAAATCACATTTTTTGAAAATGTAATTATTGAAGAAGATGAATAATTTCCATTTGACTCAAACAAGGGATAGAGTAAATTCTTCTTGTTATCGTATAGAGAAATACTTAACCAGTGTGGATTTTGCTCTTTAACGGTGTCCAGGTTATCGTAGATATTCGCCAGTTGGTTTGTTAACAGCAATGGCACCAAACCTGTTACAACACTACTCATATGTGCTTCAACTGATTTCACATTCTCTTGCTTTACCGTTCTCACCAATTGCGGAAGCCAGAGAAATTCTACGTAAAAAAACAAAACAAGCACTAAAACTGCGAGCGGTATTAAAAGTTTTGTTTGAATTTTCACAACAATAATTTTATACAATTATTTGTGCAGTTTTTTCTGAATATAGTACCTGTCAAGGCCCCAGCCCGCCAAAGCCTTATACTCATTGATAGAGCTTGGCTGGATATCCTTAATAGGAATTTCTGCCAGCAGCGCCCGACCCTCTGGTGTTTTCCCCATCGCTAGTAAAGCGGATTTTATTTCTTTTATGTCACGCCTGGGCACCCTGGGATGGGCAACTATAGGGTGAGGAATTGTTCCCCTGGTTGTGAACAGAACACGTAACCTGTCTTTTATTTCAGGTTTTTGCGACATGAATGTACTCATTACACCACCACCGGCAACGACAAGACCTTTGGCAACATGCAAATAAACTGAACTATGGGTTTGTACATATTTTGGTTTGACCTGTATACCAAATGTACTTTCGAGATCAGCACGTAAAAGCATTGATGCGCCAAGGGCATTGGGCGATGGCAAAGCAACCACCTGTCCATTGAGCTCAGCTGCACTTTTGTATGGGCTGTTTTTACGTACTACCAGGATACCTCTTAATTTTCGACTACCGTCGCGGACAAGTGGTATATATCCCTGTGAGTTTGACGCTTTTAATATGTGGTATGGATTCATGTAGGCAAAATCAAGCTCACCCTTCATGAATTTTTTTTCAAATGCGGGAATAGTTGGCGCACCTGCCAGATTTAACACAATTCCGGTTTGTTTCCTGATTTCATCCAAAATTGGACGCCATATCCTGATAATTTTTCGGTTATGGTACTGGGGAACCACGCCGAAAGTGTAAACACTTGTGGTTTGTTTGGTAATCGGACCATTACTGGTTGGCGCCAATTTCTCCGCTAATAACTGGGAGGAAAATAGTAAAACCAGCACCCAAATAGAGCTACTTATTGATATTTTCAACCGGCAGAAATCTCCTGTGATAAGAAGCTAGCCATTAAAATATTATAAGACTTTATTTGATTGGCCAGTAAATGTTCCCAAGACATTATAATACCATTAATTAATATGGTTATTGATAGTTTGGGCATACCTAAAGTGTAGTCTATATATTATGGATATAACGATATATACAAGTTTATTTATATGTAAATAAAGACAATGCAGTCAGCCCGGTCACTTTGATTAGTAAGACAATTACGACCTAGCCCTTAATTTTATCCTTTATTAATAAGTACCAGTTTCATTTGACGCGTCAGCTGTTTGATTTCATATTCACGTTTGAGCGCTTTGCTCCTGGAGTCTGTGACTTCCTGGTAAACAATTTTTGCAGGGCGCCGGACCCTGACATATTTCGCCGCCTTAATATTATTTGTGTTGTGCTCCTCCAGTCTTTTTTCGACATCCAGTGTTATGCCGGTATAAAGCGTATGATCAGCGCACTCCAGTATATAAATAAACCAGCGATCACTCATTTTATTTGCCGGACCCAGGATTCATTGGGATTCATACTGTAAGTTAATATTTGTCATATTTACTTGTTAAGCGCCTCGGCTGCCACTTGCCAATGCTTGCCATCAAAATTTACAATCTCAAAATCTTCGTCAATGTCAACATCATTAAGGCAGCGCACATTCACACTAATCATGTCTGGCGCAATTCTTGGATTGCTATAAGGGTGGATCCCGCAATGTTTGCAAAAATAGTGGGAAGCGGTTCGAGTCCTAAACTGATAAAGCACCAGGGCATCTAAGCCTGTAAGTAACTCGAAATCTTCCGTAGCTACTCGTAAATGCAAGGCACCTTTCTTGGTACATATTGAACAATTACATTGAATTATTTTCTTGCCATCTGTTTTTAATTTGAAGGTAACTGACCCACAGTGGCAACTTCCATTATATGTTTTCATAGTACTCCTGTCTTCTAAAGAGCAATCTTCTTTTATTCGCAATTAATACACTACTTTAAATAACTGTTAATTCTTTGTAACCAGAAAAATTCCTGCACCCATCATTATACTACCGGCAGAGATATTCATTATTTTTCTTAGTCTCTTATTTTTAAACAAGTATCTGCTTCTATCTGCCAGGTAAGCATACCCGAGTTTTGTCCCGGCCAGCGCTACCAACATGATGATAATAACGGTAACTATATCCAAATAGGACAACACTGTTAAATCAAAAAAAGCCGGGAAAATTCCGAAATAAAACAAAATCGCTTTTTGATCCCCTAATGTAATAAAAAATCCTGCCATGAAACTGGCCAACAAGGAAGACTCTTTATTTTCATTAATTTTCATGTCAGTTAATTTTGACCGCCATAGCATGATCCCCAGCCAAAAAATATAAACCCCGCCAAGGTACTTTGCGACTACAAACAAACTGCCCATAGATTCAGCAAGCACTGACAATCCAAATATTGCGATTAGTATAAAAATAATATCTACAACGGCGATACCCAGGGTGGCAAAAACGCCGTGCATAAACCCATAAGTAGCAGACCGGGTGGATACGGTCACTACACTAACGCTGGGAACCAGCGCCAGCGTGGCCATCACTGCGAACAATGCTGCCATAGTAGTTAAAGACAAACTACTTTCCATGGGGAGTATTACGATTGGTTACCAGGCTGCAACGACAGAATTATGCGTTTTTATGAAACTCGATTACATTATTATCCTGATCCCGGATAAATAACATGCTGCCACCTTCTGGCAAGGTTATTGGGCCTTCCGTAATCGTAATATCCAGCCGCTTTAGTGTCGCTTCAATTGACTCCAGGTCAGAGACATCCAGGGCAATATGAGTATAACCCGGGTGCTTCTCCGGAATATCCATTAATATATTTTCGCTAATACCTGAGTTGGCATTGAGAATCAAATTAATAACAACACCTGACGGGTGCTCCATAATAGCGACGGGTTCCGGCCCTACCGGGCCAACAAGAAATATAAAACCGAGTTTTTCATAAAATTTCCTGGCTGTATCCAGGTTTGTAACCCGAATACCAACATGATTAATCCCAGTAATCTCTTTCATGTTAAAACCCTTGACTAGTATTGTTTACATCAAAAAACACGGCTAAGAAACAGCGCAAGCCATATCCTGACCACAGCACATGGGGGACTTGACCTTGCCGTGCCCATCCGGGCACTCTGAGATATGAACGGTCTGGCCATCATCTGTTTCGAGCGTGCTATGCACCAAATCTTTACCACATTTACCGCAAGTCATTGTGCCAATACTCATGCCGCATTTTTCACAAGTGTATGCTGCCATTTTTATGCTCCTTTCAAGTTAAATCAACCCTTTGCGAACCAGAATCCTCATAAATTCTGTTTCGACACTATTTTTGACCTGTCTAACCCAACGCTCATAGGATGAGTGAATCACGATTGTTCCTGGTTTATAAGTGGGATACTCGCTTTCATCCTGGTATGGCCCATAATTAAGATTTTTACTGTCCATGTAGTCAACCTGAATGCTGGAAGTATTGTACAGGAATTTTATTTTTAACCAGTGACTACGTCTCTTTAGACTTGCTTCAAGAGCCTGGCCATCTCCACTGTTAAATTTCCATTTATTTTCCACCAAGCCAATTTTAATAGCTGTTAAAACTTCTTTTTCAGTCAAGCCCTTAGGCGCATTAAATGTCGATGTAGGCTTTAATGGAATAATGCTACCGGGCGCTGCTACTGCCATATTCGTAATAATAAAAGAACTTCCCAGCAATAGAAAAATTATACTCCCGGAAATCAGTTTATTTTTAAGATAATTATCTGTACTCACGCTATACCTCTTGTAGTTTTTTCATTTACAAAAAAGTTAATCAAAAAGCCGGTTAATAATGGCGCTGATTAACGTTAATCTGCCGCCCTCTTTTACCAGGTTTATTCCATGCAGTTTACCAAGAAAGCCGTTTAAGAATAACGGCTTTCTTTATTACCAGCATCACGATGCTGGTTAACTATACTCGCATGTATTAATTACAGGATACAGGGATTTATGTAATACCCAAGTCTTCCCACATAGAGTCAACACGCCGAATAACTGCGTCATCCATGATAATGGGTTGGCCCCACTGGCGTTGGGTCTCGCCCGGCCATTTATTAGTCGCATCAAAACCCATTTTAGAACCTAATCCCGGTTGCGGGCTGGCGAAATCAAGATAATCGATGGGTGTATTTTCCACTGACACGGTATCGCGTACCGGATCCATGCGTGTTGCCATAGCCCAGACCACATCCTTCCAGTCACGAATATTGATGTCATCATCAGTAACAATAACAAACTTGGTATAAGTAAATTGACGAAGGTATGACCAAATACCAAACATAATGCGACGGGCGTGGCCCAGGTAGGATTTTTTGATACTGACAACGGCAATTCGATAGGAACAGGCCTCCGGGGGCAAATAAAAATCAACGATCTCCGGAAATTGTTTTTGTAGTAACGGAACAAACACCTCGTTAAGCGCGACCGCAAGAACGGAAGGTTCGTCGTAAGGCGAACGTCCCATATAGGTGCTGTGGTAGATGGGTTGTGGACGATGACAGATGCGTTCCAGTGTGAGCACCGGAAAACGAGCGACTGAATTATAGTAACCAGTGTGATCACCAAACGGGCCTTCGTCAGCCTCTTCTCCTGGTTTAATGAAGCCCTCCAGTACAAACTCGGCCGAGGCAGGAACATGCAGGTTATTACCCAGACATTTCACGACCTCGGTACGGGCACCCCGCAGCAGACCCGCAAACTGAAACTCGGATAAGGTATCAGGAATGGGGGTAACGGCCGCCAGTATCGTGGCCGGGTCAGCACCAATCACCACCGATACGGGGAAAGGTTTTCCCGGATGGGCCGCTTGCCATTCACGAAAGTCCGAAGCGCCGCCACGGTGGGGCAACCAGCGCATGATTACTTTATTGCGGTTTATGATTTGCTGGCGATAAATACCGATATTCTGGCGTTCCTTGTTGGGTCCGCGCGTGATCACCAGGCCAAAGGTAATCAGGGGACCAATATCCCCGGGCCATTGGGTTTGTACTGGCAACTGGGACAGGTCGACGTTGTTACCCTCGATAATATTTTCCTGGCATGGCGCTGAAGCCAGTTCCCTGGGTTTGATATCCAGTATTTTTTTAAATGATGATGCCTTTTCCAGCGTGTCACGAAATCCTGAGGGTATGCGCGGTTCTTTCAGAAAGGCCAATACTTCACCCACGTCACGCAAGGCAGCCAAAGATTGCTGGCCCATACCCCGGGCCACACGTTGTGTGGTACCAAACAAATTCGTCAACACAGGAATTTTATGACCTTTGGGATTCTCAAACAACAAGGCAGGTCCCTGAGACTTCAAAACTCTTTGGCTGATTTCAGTCATCTCCAGGTTCGGGTCGACCTCATGACGGATACGTTTGAGCTCTCCTTGTTGTTCCAGTGCAGAAATAAAATCCCGCATTGATTTGTACTTCATCATAAATTACTGCCTTTTTATCCTCAAAAACACCAGGTTAAATTTGGCTGGCCCGGACTTGATTGACGTTTATCAATGTGATCTGTACTAAATTTTGGCATAGTGTCCCTGAAATATTCTCTCAGGTGCAACACGCTTTTATTTCAATCAACCATCATGAATAGATTACGACTTTTAACTACACCTGTAACTACATTGGCAAAACCGCTGCGTTTGATACCGGATGCCTTGTATAGTGGAATCGTCGCCAGGACCTGTAACCACTTTATGCGTGGACAAGGTCTTGAGGGTCGGCTCAGGGACCTGGAAGGTAAAAACCTGTGCATCCGGGTCACGGATATTCCTCTCGTGCTCAGTTTTACAATCAACAATTGCCGATTGTTCCAATCACGTAGTGACCATTGGGACGTACGCATCAGTGGTGAACTTGCTGATTTTTGGTTACTGGCAACCCGGGCTGAGGACCCCGATACCCTGTTTTTTAATCGCCGCCTGAACATTGAGGGCGACACTGAAGTTGGCTTGGCTATCAAGAACCTGCTCGATGCCCTGGATTTTGATTGGCAGGCCCATATCGCCAATGTTTTCGGCCACCCACCGCCCCGGGTGCTGGTGAAGCTGGCAAGACGACTTCGGGAACAACTGCCAGTTAGATAATCCGCCTTGTGGGTTTGGCATCGCGGGTAACCAGTATCAACACTGGTATCGGTACAGGCATAATTGTTCACGATCACAGACCTTTCTCCTGATGATTCATGCCCCGAAAATTCATGCCAGCATCGCCATACCAGTAACCATCACAGGAACCTGTGGGCATATGGTGCTTGAGTGATTCCGCAGCCAAGACCGGTTCAAGTCGTTGATTACGCACCTTGTCAACCAGATCAATGATTTCAGTCATGCCCTGCAGCTGCGGGGACAACCGAAAAATATCCACACCCAGTTGTGCTAGCCTGGGCAGTTGATCAACCAGGCAAAAAGTCCGGGCAGACTGCACCTGTGTGCCATTAATGACGAGAAATGGTTGTTGCTCCCGGGTAGAAAGCAGCAGTCCCTGCTCATATTCTCGGCAACAAAAACCACAGTCATCCTTGCTGATATTTCGGGCGCGTGCCGTGTAACAACGGGCAGAAAAAGCCAGTGGTAATCGACCAAAACCAAACACCTCGGTTTCCATATTGTCAGGTCGTTGTGCTTGCATGGCCGTGAGGGTCTTGTCATCCAGTTCCAGTGGCATCACCCATCGGCTGGCGCCCAGCTTCGACATCTGGGCCAACATACTGCTGTTATAAGTATTGATGTGGGGTCCGACGACAAAAAATGCACCAGATTTTTGTAAATTAATTGCGGCCATGTCATTGGCTTCAACCCGGTAACGACCGTTCTGACAAACACGTTTTACCAGGGCCAAATCTGATTCTGCCTCGATCAGGGATAAGGTCGATAACACCACTTCCTTGCCCGCATCTGCAAGCATGGCAGCCAGATTTAGCCAGTCATCCACCCGTAATTCCCGTCGCTTGGCACACACGGTTTCTCCCAGGTAAACAATATCTACCGGCGACTGTGCAATCTTGTTGTAATAATCCAGCACCGTTTGCCGGTTCCAGAAATACAACAAGGGTCCCAAAGAAATTCTCATGAGTGAACTTCGCATACGAGTTAGCTATCCATAAATAATTACTGCCAGGGGCGATGATAAGCGCCCAGGGTATGACAAGCCCCTTCGGCGACCTTGTCCAGTTGCGCCATCCATGTGGGTAACACGCTGAAGCTATCGGGATTCGCCATGCATTGATCCAGTGCTTCACGCAGGACACGTGTCACACTCGCTACATAGGCAGGACTGCGTTGTCGTCCTTCAACCTTGATGGCCGCCACCCCTGCTTGTATGAGTTCCGGCAGTATTTCCAGAATATTAAGACTGGTGGGCTCTTCAATCGCGTAAAAAATATTGTCGTTTACCAGATAACGGCCTTTACATAACGTGGGGTAACCGGCGTGATCATCAGGCGCATATTCATCTATCAAAACGCCATTAAGACGGGAACGGCGTCCTTGTGGTGTTTCTTCCCAACGCACCGCTTCTGCCGGCGAACAGACACCGTTGGAATTGGGTGATTTACCGGTGACATAGGAAGACAAAATGCAGCGACCTTCCACCATCACACAGAGGCTACCGAAACCGAAAACTTCCACTGCAACATCGGTATGTTTAATGACTTGTTTTATCTGTGACAATGACAGCACCCGCGGCAACACCACACGCTGGATGGCATAATGCCTGGCATAAAAATCTATGGCCTCATGGTTGGTAGCGGAGCCTTGTACCGATAAATGCAGACGTAAATCTGGATAGTTGGTGGCCGCATAATGCAACAGACCCGGGTCCGCCAGGATCAATGCATCAACATTGTGACTGGCCGAGTTATCGATAGCCTGACACCATTGCTGCCACTGATGAGGCCGGGGATAGGTATTGATGGCCATAAACACCTTGCGATCTTTGTTATGGGCATAATCAATCGCCCGGTCGAGTTCGTTATCATCAAATCCCAACCCGGGGAAATTGCGTGCATTGGTGCCATCGCGAAAACCAAGATAGACACAATCTGCGCCGTTATCGACGGCGGCTTTTACTGCCGGTAAATTACCAGCAGGACAGACCAGTTCGACATTTTTTTTATTGGTGATCACAGTGAGCTAACAATACATTGACGGTGATCATCGGTGTGGGAACCTGCAAGTACAGTGGACGGGAATAGCCCTGGCCCACAGTGGCTGCCCTGGCGGGTATGACGGTGACGGAGCACCGACTCAATGCCATTGAGTACCTTCCACTTGCAGGCACACCAATCCGGCGCCAGCAATATTTCTCTCGACGCAGTGCCGGTAATACGATGATAAATGATACCCGGTGGCGTGCGTTCAATCAGATCCGCCACGGTATGAATGTATTGTTCGTAAGACAGGGGCCGGTACTCACCCTGGCGCCAATCATTGGCAAGCCGTGTGCCCTTCACCACATGCAGGGGGTGCAGCTTTAATCCCTGCACACCCAGCGCCAACACATGGTCGAGACTCCGGATGACGTGGCATTCTGTTTCACCCGGCAAGCCAACGATAAGGTGCGTGCATATATTAAGGTGTCGTGCCCGTGCTGCTCTGACGGCCTGTTCGTATTCAACCAGGCTATGACCGCGATTAACCCGTTCCAGTGTCGTATCAAAAATGGATTGCAGACCCAGCTCCAGCCAGATTTCAAAACCACGGTCACGATATTCGGCCAGCAAATCCAGTACTGCGGGTGGCACACAATCCGGTCTTGTACCGACAGACAGGCCGATAACATCGGCTTCAGCCAGGGCCTGATCATATTGGACACGCAGATGCCCGATATCGGCATAGGTGTTGGTGTAGGCCTGAAAATAGGCAATAAATTTACGGGCCCGGGTACGTTTATGGATGACCCGTTTACCGGCGGTTATCTGGTTTGCAATGGAGGGCGGTTTGCGGCCATTGGGACTGAAAGAAATATTATTACAAAAGGTGCAGCCACCACGACCCTTTGTGCCGTCGCGGTTGGGACAACTGAAGCCGGCATCAATGGCGATTTTATGTACACGCTCACCATGACGAGCGACCATGACCTGACCAAAGGTATTGACCCGATCAGCGAGCGTCATCTTGTCACCTTAATACTGGTAAACTTTTCGTATTCCGGTATCTCTGATTCTGTCATAGAAACGCGCACGGTATAATAAACGTTCGTGAAGGGCATCATTTTCAAATCCAGTTCGATCATGTAGCACATTGTTGCTAACCAGTCCCATTCCTGGCTCCAGTCGACCTCGAAAAATATACTTTGAATCACTGTCGAGTAGTTGTGACAGGAAACCCACTGCCTCACGCGTTAGCGCGTGGTGCTCCCAAATTACGCTGCGTGTACGTGCGGTATACCTCATATGCAAATCACCACTCACCGGGTGAACGGAAAAAACAGGCCCGGATTGATCAGGCCTGGCTGTACCGGAATCACTTATCCGCGCCGGTATCGTCATAGCATCAGTTGCCATCAGGGCTTGTATATAATCAGGATTTTCATCACGAATCAGGATATAGGCAATCTCGTGATCCAGTAATGCATTGTCTCCACCTGCCGCTGCACTGGCAACGCAGTGTAGCAACAAGCTGTGGACCTGTCGGTGCGTAGCATTGTAATACCCATCCGTGTGCCAGTGAATGGGTCTGTTGGTATAGGGTATGTAGTGGCTGCGTTCACCGGCGGGCCTGACTGTCAGGCTGGTGACGCCTTCTTTATCTGCCAGAAAATTACAATCCAGCACTCTCAATCCCAGTTGTTTTGCCAGCATCAAGGGTATATTTTTATCGGCTTCGCCAACGGTATCACTACGATAGAGGGCCATATTGGTTTTACCACAGGATCGAATCATGGCCTGGAGTTCTGCAGCTGACAAAACTCGTGGATCTTTAATTTCAATTAATATTTCTTCAATTGATGTTGGGTAAGCTGATAGCTTCTGGTCTCGCCAGTCGCGATAGGCCTCTGTATTATTTAGATCGAATGGGTTGTGCTTATTTGATCTTATTGCTGGTGATAGAGAAAACATTCAGTAATCCTGTTATTTAAAAGAAACCGATAGTGGCAGCCAACCTGGCTGTTCCCCTTGATTCAGATCAATTTTCATTCAGCATATTATAAAAATAATTGATTTATCTATCTCAATATTCTTTGGTGACTTATACCACTGGTACAGATTTGGTATTGTCGGTAAATTGTTATACAGGATATTCGTCATTATAAAATATAATTTTTTGTAAGTTATTATTATTTTTCCATCTTGTGATATTTATTTATTAAAAAGTTGACATATTACGTATTTCTACAAAATAAATAATTTTTATCTATCTGCATCCAAACACGATT